>JASIGB010000237.1:0-5498 GCA_030045355.1 Bryobacteraceae bacterium | reverse complement strand
CCTTCAAGGGGGTGAATGTTCGTGACAGCGTCCAGGGCTTCTCATACATTTTCGGGTCGTCGACTGTGTACTCGTACAGAATGCTATCCGCAGTCCGGCGGAAACGCTCGGTCACGTGCAACTCGTCGCTATGCTGGTGGCCTGCGGTGTCGAGCCAGGTCCAGTGCGGACCCTTTAGACCCACGGTATCCACAACGATGGTGTCCCCTTCCCAATGGCCCGTCGAGTCGCCCATGAAAGCCGGCTCCATGTTGGCGGGATGAGGCCGTCCATTGAGTGGGATGGAGCGGAACATGTGCATGTATTCGAACAGGATCAAGAAGTAACTTGGCGTTTGAACGAATTGCGCCGGGTATGGAGATTGCATAATTCGCGGCACCCCGGGGAACCAGCAGTTCGAGGTTGGATCATCCTTGGCGTCGTGGTTGAGATAGGCGGCTTTTCCGGCTGGCGTGTACGGAACAAGATCTTCCTTGCCCATGGCCATATTGGGCGTGTACTGAAGATTGAAGAACCCGCTGAAATCTGGTTTGCCGTCGGACGTTCGTGGAATCGGCTTGGTATCATTCGTCTGGGCGCCCAATCCCGCAGTTCCGAACATCGCAAACAATGAGCAGAGCCAAAATCGATTTGTCACTTCCGCCCCTCCCTCGCTTCTTGTCGTCCACGATTGTATCAGCCGACAAATAACTTCCCGGTGAATACCCGGACGCGGTCCCGGTACGCGAGTCGCGTGGGCGTCAGCGTGGCACGGACCACGCGTGGAGACATCAGCATGTGCCCTTACTCCAACATAATCCTGGTTTGCTTCGCGCTTAAATGTCTAACCCACACGGAAGTATCTGGTTGCACATGGACTATGGGGCTTTACGGGAGCGGGGCATAGCGCCCGCGAGCAGAAGAACATCGCCGCAGAACATGAGAGTGTCCCCCAGGTAGTTCAGAACACTGTCGAGGCTGGCGCCTTCCGCTATCCCAATCGGCACGTAGACCACGAGGATGGTAACGAGTACAATGATGCCCAGCCACGTCGCGGCTGCGCGGCTTTTCCTGCCGGCTAACAGCAGGGGAGCCGCCACAGCGTAAATCCGGATAGGACGAACAACTGGACTCCGCTAATCGATTGCAGCGATGCGGCGCGGCACCCCGCGGACTCACAGCCCGTCAATTCGTAATAAGCAGGTCGCCATGCGCAACATCTACGAGGCCTTGCTGACCGGCAACCGATAAGGACAACACAAATGCACTTTGCGATGATTGCGGTCCCCCGCAACCAAATCGATCGGTTACAAGCGGCTCTACGCCAACAACGGTGGCAAACCCAGCGGCGGCCGGGATGTGAAGTCAGCATATCGCGGCTTTTGAGAAGAAGTAAGTGCTGTGCTACCATCCGTGTGAAGACGCGCCCAAACACCGGAGAGGTGGCTGAGTGGTCGAAAGCAGCGGTTTGCTAAACCGTCGTAGGGGACTAAAACCTCTACCGAGGGTTCGAATCCCTCCCTCTCCGCCAGGTGCTGAAACCTGATTCTGGCACGGGCTCAGGCCCCATCCACCCATTCGACGCCCATCGCCTCCAGCTTCGCGCGCAAGCCTGACCGGTCCAGGCTGAGTGCGCCCGCTTTCAGCGCCTGCCGGCTCACCTCTTCTTTCGCGATGCGGGCATCGGCGAGCGCTGCGACTTCCGCGGCCGCCTCTCGCGGCACTACCACCACTCCGTCGATGTCGGCCACGATCACGTCGCCAGGATGGACGGTCGCGCCCGCGCACACCACATCCGTATTCACCCAGCCGGGCGTGGCCTTCACCGTCCCCTGCGCCGAAATGGCCTTCGACCAGACCGGAAACTGCATCGCCGTGAGGTCGGCCACGTCGCGCACGCCGGCGTCGATAATCAGCCCGATCACGCCGTGCGCGCGTAGCGAAGTGGCCAGCAGCTCGCCGAAAAAACCATCGGTCGATTCGGTGAA
The DNA here is from genome assembly GCA_030045355.1 of Bryobacteraceae bacterium. Classification (GTDB taxonomy): domain Bacteria; phylum Acidobacteriota; class Terriglobia; order Bryobacterales; family Bryobacteraceae; genus Palsa-89. The sequence continues at coordinate 3,531 of JASIGB010000237.1, read as the reverse complement.
CGTCGTCACCACCAGCACGTCGCCCGGTTTGCACACCTCCACCGCCGCGTGAATCATGATGTTGTCGCCCGGCGCGCAGTTCACCGTGACCGCCGGACCGGCCATCCGCGCTGTAGGATAAATCGGCCGCATGTAGGGGCGCATCAGGCCCGTGCGATTCTGCGCTTCATGCACGGTGGCGACGCCCTGCGCGCCCAGGCGGCGGATCACGTCCGGATCGGGACGTGAAATGTTGCGAACCACTTTCGGTTTCATCAGTGTCAGTATATTCGACCGAGCTTGGCTTTCGCGATTCAAACCGGCGCTTCAAGCCCGCGATTCCAGAAGGTTTGCATATATACTGTCTTCGGAGATGACGTGGATCAAAGAATAGTCAGTTTCCGCGCGGCGCTGGATGCCCGGCCGATCACCGGATTTCAGATTCGGATGGTCATCATCGCCGTGCTGCTGCTGCTCACCGAGGGTTTCGATTCCCAGGCCATCGGCTACGTCGCGCCGCCTCTGCGCGCGCTCCTGCACCTCAGTGCATTACAAATGGGCAGCGCTCTGAGCGTCGGACTCTTCGGCCTGACGATCGGCGCGCTGGTGTTCGCTCCGCTGGCGGACCGTTTCGATACTCGCGGCCTGCTGGTGATTTGTATTCTGATCTGCGGTATCTCCACCATCGCTACGGTCTGGGTCTCTTCCTTGCAGATGCTGATCGCGCTGCGCTTCCTCACCGGCTTCGGCGTGGGGGGCGTGATGCCCCAGGCGGTGGGCGTGGTTTCCGAATTCGCGCCCACGCGCAAGCGCGCCACCATTTTGACCATCGCGATGGCGGGCTTTTCGCTCGGCGGCGTCGCGGGCGGCACCATCAGCGCCGCTCTCATGCCGACCTACGGCTGGCAATCGGTGCTGTGGTTCGGCGGCGTGTCCGCGCTGCTCATGCTCCCGTTCGTGGTGTGGAGCTTCCCCAATTCGTTGCCGCAGCTCCTGAATTCCGCCGAGCCGCGCGCCGAGCTGGCGAAAGTAGTGGCCCTGCTCGCGCCGGGCTGGAAGGAGCCGCAACTGGAAGCGGACTCTGTGGAAAAGCGCTTTCCCGTGAGCCTGCTCTTCGCCGGCGGCTACGCTACCCGCACCCTGCTCATCTGGGTCGCGTACTTCATGAACATCATGGCGCTCTACTTCATCCTGAATTGGCTGCCATCGGTTCTCAAGGCGGGTGGACTTTCGATCGCGCGCGCCAGTTTGATCACCAGCCTCTACAGCGCGGGCGGCATCGTGGGCGGCCTGCTGCTCTCCTACCTGAGCGATAAAACCAAGCCGCAATGGATGCTCGGCATTGCTTACGTTTTGAGCGCGGTGTGCCTCCTCGGCTTGGGCTCCGCGGGCGCCAACGCCTTTCTGCTGACGGCCACCACCATCGGCGCGGGCTTCTGCACCATCGGCGGGCAGAATTCGATGAATGCCTTCACCAGCGCGTATTATCCGGCCGCGGCGCGCGCCACGGGTCTGGGATGGGCGCTCGGCGTCGGCCGCTGCGGCTCGATACTCGGGCCTTATCTCGGCGGCGTGCTGCTCCAGGCCGGCGTATCGGGCCCGAATCTGCTGAAGCTGGTCGCGGTTCCGGCGCTGATCACGGCCATTGCGATTCTGCTGGTGTCGAAATCGCCGGAAGCCGGCGCGCTGGAAGTAGCGCCGCGTGAAAGCCTGCAGAAATCATTTCACGCGTAGAATGATTTTTCCGGCGGTGATGCGGCTTTCGAGATCGCGATGGGCGCGCGCTGCTTCCGCCAGCGGATATTCGTGCTCCACGCGCAGCTTGAGTTCTCCTTCGTCTATCCAGCGGAAGATGTCTTCGGCGCGCCAGGCAATTTCCTCGGGGCTCGACACGTGCGTGAGCAACGTAGGCCGGGTGAGATACAGCGAGCCGCGTTCGGTGAGGGCGCGCGTATTGAGCGGCTCAATCTGGCCGCTCGAAACGCCGAAGTGGACCATCATGCCACGCGGCTTCAGGCAATCTAGGCCTTTGAGGAACGTGGCTTTTCCAACCGAATCGTAGACCACGTCCACGCCTTCGCCGCCGGTGATCCGCTTGACTTCGGCGACCCAGTCCTGCTGCTCATACAAAAGGACCTCGGCGGCGCCGGCTTCCCGCGCGATGGCAGCCTTCGCTTCGGTGCCCACGGTAGCGATCACTCGCGCGCCCGCCTGCAACGCCAGTTGCACCAGCAGCCGGCCGGTGCCTCCCGCGCCCGCGTGAATCAGGGCCGTGTGCCCGGGCTTCAGTTTAAACGTCGTCTGGGTGAGATAGTGCGCGGTGAAACCTTGCAGCATGGCGGCCGCCGCGGTTTCCAGACTCGTGCCCGCCGGAATTTGCACCAGCATCTTCGCCGGAACCGCCGCGTACTCGGCGTAAGAGCCGCGCACCATCACGTAACCCACGCGATCGCCCAGCGCGAACCCGGTGACGCCGTCGCCGAGCTTTTCGATCGTTCCCGCAGCCTCCATGCCGGGAATCGCGGGGAGCGGGACTTTGTTCACGCCGCTGCGCAGATTGACGTCGGCGAAGTTGACGCCCGCGACGGAGATCTTCACCAGCACTTCACCGGCCGCGGGTTCGGGCTTGGGGCGCTCGCCGAACATCAAAGCTTCCGGGGGGCCAGTTTGTTCGATGTATGCGGCTTTCATCGCCCAGAGATTTTACTGCCAGGTCGCGAACGCGAGCCCGCTGCCCGTTCCTGCCTCCGAGCGGTAAGCCGCGACGTAATCGATGAGGTCCATTTTAAATCCCGCTGCCGTCATCGCGCCCGCTACGACGATCCAGTTCTTGATTTCCGATGTGCCGGATTGCCACGTGCTCTCCGGCACGCTTCCCAAGGCGGCCGCATCGCCCTTGGCCATGGCGGCCAGCACTGCACCGTCGAAGTCTTCGTCCACCACGAAATGCGACATGCCGCCTGAAGCGATTACGGCCACGGATTTGTCTTCCTTCCACGAAGTCACGGCTTGCGCCAGCGCGCGTCCGAATGCGAAACAGCGCGCGGCCGGCGGCTGATTGGGCGGATAGAACGTGTTGACGAATACCGGAACGTGCGGCGTGACCCGATCGCGCATGATCCGCCGGTACACGAACCCGTAGGCGTGCGGCGCAGCATTGGAACCGATTTCGCCCGTCTGCAGCCGCGTCATTTGCGTGACGTCAAAGCCGCTCGCGGTCAGCGCCTCGATCACGTGCCAGCCTACTTCGGGCAGGCAGGGATATTGGGTGTAGACCTGCGGCGTGCGGTCCAGTTCGGCGCGTGCAATCGCCGGATTGAGCTTCGCCAGGAATTCCGGCGTGCGCGGAATGCCCTCCACATAGGGTCCCCGGAAGACACTAAACGCCGGAATTGTTTCGCGCGTGAAGACTTCCAACTGGTCGTTGCCGACGATCACAGCCATATCCGCGCTACTCTGCGCGTACACATCGGCCAGTGTCGTGATGGCCCGCTGGCAGCGGGCGTGCCTTTCGCACAACACTTCCGGGCGGATCTGATCGGGAAGATTCTC
>JASIGB010000236.1:0-3867 GCA_030045355.1 Bryobacteraceae bacterium | reverse complement strand
AAACTATACGGGCGGCCATCGGAGAGAACGCCCGAGTTCACCGTGCCCTGGTCGAAGACGCAGTCCGCCCACACCACGCCGCGTTCAGCATCCACCAGCGGATAGCGGCGCTCATGGATGGACTGGACTACGAAATAGAAGCCCAGCTTGAATTGCGACATGCAATCCAGGGCGAAGCCGTTGATGGCGTCCTTAGGTTCGTTGGCCGGGCGCGGGAGGTTGGTGGTGTGCGAGCCGTTCTCGATCCGATCGCAATCATTGGTGAACGGATATGTTCCGGTGCCGTTGACGCCCTTGCCGTCGTTGTGCTCGAGCCCACTGAAATAGGCGTCGGCGATCGAGATCATCTCCGGCCGCGAGAGCCGCTGGGCCGGCGGAATGGACTTGAACCACACGTCTTCGGGCTTGTAGCCAGGCATATCGAGCGCGGCGATGTTGTTCGGCCCGCCGCCGCCGGGACGAAAGTACAAGCTCTCGATTTCGGTGATGCGGCCAAGCTGGATGCGCAACCGCAGGCTCATCAGGATAGGCCCGCCGGCTTCGCGCATGGTGCCCATGAGGGCCACTTCGCCGAACTCGGGATCGGCGAAGATGTGCTTGTAATTGCCGCGGCCTTCGACGGTCTTCCAGAAGCTGTCCCCCAGTTGGATGACCTGCGCGTTCTCGGTGTAGCGCACGTCGGCGGAGACGGGCAGGCGCTTGGGGTCGTGCGCGACCAGGGCGTCGAGATATCGGTCCACCACGCCTTCCAGGCACGCACGATCGCAGTTGAGCGGGATGGGGCCGATGGATGCGCTCAGATGTGGCGCGGAGCCGAGCGCGAGCGCCAAAGCAGACAAGGCGCCCAGGGCGAAACGGGAAATGGGCATGGAGAAATTCTATACCTACTTCAACAAGTCCGCGACTTTCGCCAGGCCGGCCTTAGCGCAGGCGTCATCCTGTTCCTGGCTAGAGCCCGAACTGCCGACGCCGCCGACGATTTCTTTGCCCGCCACGATCGGCACGCCACCACCGAGCGCGAGGATATCTGGGACGTTGCGCTGCGCGGCGAAGGCCGGATCCATGGTGTGCTTTTGGAACTCGAGCGTGCTGGAACGGAATACGCGCGCGGTGAAGGCCTTGCGGCGCGCCATCTCGGCGGTGGTGGCGGTGGCCTGTTCGTCGCGCAAGAGGACCAATAGCTGACCCGCGCGGTCGACCACGGCGGCGGAGGTGTGGAAGCCCTTCGCGCGGCATTCGCCCAGAGTAGCTTCGGCGATGGTCTTGGCCATGCCGAGCGACAGAATTTTTTGTGTGACCAAACCTGGTGTGAATGAATCTTGTGCAAAGGCGCTTCCGGAGGGGCTGGCAGCCAGGAAAATGGGAGCGACGAGCGCAAAGGCGAACCGCATGATGCCTCCAATCGACCGACAATTATACTCGCGCGAGAAAGTTTGCGGCGAGTGATGCATGAGCAATTTTGGCGCAAATGAATGGCACGCGGGGAGATGGAGGAAGGGGGAGGGGGTGCATTTGGGCGCGACAATTTTTCCGGCGCATTTTGGCGAATTATCGGCGAAAGCAGCTTTGGGCGCAAATTCATGCGCACCCAGTTTACACTGCGGTGTCAAGGTGGCCGGCGATCACGATCTATCCCATGCCGGCTTCAGAGCTTGATATTATTGTTCCCGGTACGAAGAAGGAGCTGAGCGTAGCATGGCGAAATCTAAGGGCTCGGTGGGACGGCGTGGCTTTTTGAAGAACGCCGCGGGAGCGGCGGCGGGAGCGGCAGCGTTGGTGAAGGCGCCGCTCGGGGAAGCTCAAACCGCGGGAGCACAGAGCAAAGCCCCGCAAACGCGCGGCAGCGGGCCGGGCGCCGCGCCGGCGCCGACGGAGGCGCAGCTTTTCCGCGAGGCCGGAAACATCCGGCCGCCTGTAGAGGTGCGCAAGATCACGCGCGCGGCGTCGGACCTGATGGTGCAGACGCTCAAAGAACTCGGGATCGAATACGCGGCGGCCAATCCCGGCTCGAGCTTCGAAGGCTTCCAGGAGTCGGTCATTAATTACGGTAACCCGCCCAACGTGATGCCGGAATGGATCACCGCGCTGCACGAAGAATCCGCGGTGACCATGGCGCACGGGTACGCGAAGGCCGAGGGCAAGCCGATGGTGGCGGCGCTGCACGGAACCATCGGAATCCAGCACGCGGCCATGTCGATTTATCAGGCCTACTACGATCGCGTGCCGATTTTAATGGTGGCGGGCAACGACGTGGATTTCATTCCCGCGCATACCGCGCACGATATGGCGAGCATGGTGCGCAGCTATACGAAATGGGACAACGAACCGAAGACGCCCGAGGATGCGCTCGTGGCGATCCAGCGCGCCTACAACGAAGCCATCACACCTCCGATGGGGCCTACGCTGGTGGTGCTGACTTCGGACGTGCAAAAGGCGAACGTTCCCAGTCTTCAGGTTCCCAAGTACACGCCGCCCAATTTCCCAACCATCGACGCGAGCACCGCGCGCGAGATCGCGCAGGGATTGCTGGCCGCCCAGAACCCGCGGATTGCAGTGGGACGCCTGCGGACGCCCGAAGGCGTGCAGCGGTCAGTAGAGCTGGCGGAACTGGTAGGCGCGTGCACCAGCACCGAAGCCATGCGCGGCCCGATGAGCTTCCCGCAACGGCATCCACTGTGCGGGCCAGGAGCCGATACGAATTACGATTACTCGCTGGGCCTGGAAGCGAGCGGCGCGCAGGTGGCCATCAACGGGCCGGGCTTGGCGAAAGTGGCCGACGAGCGCGACGTCACGCACATCGATTTCGGCGGAGTGAAGACGCCCAGCAATTTCGGCCGCGGCTCTCAGGTGAAATCGGCCATGCCGGTCACGGCGGACGCCGAAGCCAGCCTGCCGCTGATTATCGATGAAGTGAAGAGGCAAATCACTTCGGACCAGAAAGCACGCATTCAGGAGCGCTCGGCCAAGCACGCGCAAGCCAATCACGACGCTCACGTGGCGGCGCTGGAGCAAGCGGTCGAAAAAGCGAAGGCCGGATGGAACGGCTCGCCCATCAGCACCGCGCGCGTCTACGCCGAGCTGTGGCCGCTGATCATGCACGAAGACTGGTGCTTCTCCTCGCCCAGCAATTTCTCGGGCGGGCACAACGTGCAGCTTTGGGAACACAACAAACCTTACAGCTACCTGGGCGGCCAGGGCGCGGGCGGAATGGGCTACGGCGCGCCGGCGTCGGTGGGCGCGGGACTGGCGGCGAAGTCGCGCAATCGCATCGTGATCAACATCCAAACCGACGGCGACATGAACTATGCTCCGGGTGTCCTGTGGACCGCGGTGCATCACAGGCTGCCCGTGCTCTCGATCATGCACAACAACCGCGCGTGGCATCAGGAGTACATGTTCATTCAATACATGGCGGGAGTGCGTGGGCGCGGCGCTGAGCGCGCGATCATCGGGAACACACTACGCGATCCGTTCATTGATTACGCGAAAATGGCGGCGGGCTACGGAATGGCGGGCGAGGGACCGATCAGCGACCCGACGAAACTGCAGTCGGCGCTACGGCGCGGCATCGCTTCGGTGAAGCGCGGCGAGCCTTACATGATCGACGTGATCACGGAGCCGCGATAAAGGATATTTGCGATGAGGAAAACCAGAGGTTGGTGTTGGCGGGCGGCGCCAGCGCTCATGGCGCTGACGCTGGGATTGGGGACCACGTACGCGCAGCAAGGTCCGGCAGGTGGTGGGTTGCCGGACAAACCTGAGCCTACCAGCCCGGTGACGGGCAACGCGGTGAAGGGCAAGGCGCTGTATTATTCGTACGGCTGTTACGCGTGCCATGGCTACAACGGCGAAACCGGGTATCGCGCT
>JASIGB010000235.1:0-5045 GCA_030045355.1 Bryobacteraceae bacterium | reverse complement strand
TCGTACCATTCGGAGAGCCGTATTGCGCCAGTAGGTTCGAGGCCAGCAACGACATCAAATCTCCCGAACTGGAACCATTGCTCTGTGCTGCCGAGCTCTGCGATGAGCCGTTCGAGCCGTAATCATCAGGCACGCTACCACCGTTTTGAGAAATGGCGGCTTGGAAATCGTCTTGCAGTTGCGTGAAGTCCTGCTGCGCTTGTGTCAAGTTGCCGGAGCTAAGATCCTGCCCGAGAGCCGCAAACTCCTGCTGTACGGAGCTGGCGGCGCCGCCGGAGCTGGTTGCTGTTGACGAGGCCGCCGATATCGGCGAATTCGCGCTCGGGAACGTCGACTCCATCGCGGAATACGCCTGCTGGGCGCCGCTGAGATCGCCAGACTGAAGCGAGCTGGCTAAACTCTGGAAATCCTCCCGGCGTTGACTCATGGACGCTTGCCACGCCTGATAACTTTGAGAAGTGAAGCTAATCGGGGAGAGAGACATTCAAGTTACCTCAGCCCGAATCACGGCATGCGCAATACCATCCGTGGCCCGATTAGAATCAACGCCGTGCGCCCGAACGGTTGTCATGTGCTGAACATGAACTTGACAGCAGACTGATGGCGCCAGATTATTGCCTGGTCAACGCTCCACGAAGGTAGCTGCCGCTTAGTTCTTCCCTTGCTTCGGTTCCGGCTTCGGCGGCACGTACCCTTGCAGCGAGTAATGATGATCGCGAAAATACTTGCCGGCGTCGTTCAAATTCCAGGAATCCGGCGGGTGGCAGAAGCTGCACTCCTTTTGGGTTCGCCGCGCGTACTCCGGCTTCGCGCTTCCGATCGAGGAACTGAAAAAGAAAGCGCCGGAGAAGATCCCGGCGGCCAGCAAAAGTTCGAAACATCTGCGCATGAGAGTCTACCGGAATTTTACCGCAGGCCCGTTTTCGCTCGCGCGCGAAATGAATACCGTCGCCCACCGTCCCACAGGTAGAGGGACACATGCCACAAAGTGAATGCAATCTGATTCAATTCGCCCGCCTGGTCGGGACAACTGTTGGAACGGCAGCCGGTTATCTGCAGCGCAGCGCGCGCGGGGATATCCTGGAGGATGCAAAGCGTCTGTTGATGCGATCGCCCGACCGCTCTTTGATGGCCGCTGCCGCCGTGGGGCTCGCGCTGGGAGCCTTCCTCCGCCGCTGGTAGACGCTCCGGGTTTCGGACGCTCAGCATTAGGTTGTCCTTTCGTGGGGCGAATACGCCTGCTGCAGTTGGGTTGCTATTCAGCCTTCGGATGTTCCCGTGCACGCGGCTGTTTCGGACCCATCACGGTTACAGAATTCGCCAGATGAACCCGGCGCACGGCTCCGCACATCTGTGAGGGCATCGAAGGAGAAAAGTTGGGCGCACTTGATGGGAAAGTAGCTGTGATCACCGGCGGTAATAGAGGGATCGGTCTGGCCACGGCCAAACTCGCTGAGTGCGCAAGTTCGCTTGATTGACGCGCATTCGCTTGATTGACGCGCAAAGGAGAAAGCTTATGCCGACGAGCGTTGAAAGCAGAGGATTCGCGCAGCGAAGCGGAACCGTGTTCCATCCGATCTCCGCGGGAGACAAAAAGGCGATGGCTGAAATGCGCGCTGCCGTCGAACCCAACAAAGGGCGCTTGCAGGGAATTTCCGCGCGCGTGCCTTTCGATGCCATCATGGAGCGCGTCACTGTTCCTGAAGGCGTGACGTTTGCAGCCGGCACTGTGGGTGGTATTCCTGGGTGGTGGTGCAGGCCGCAAGCCACTGAGTCCGGCGCCGTGGTCCTCCACATTCATGGAGGGTGGTTCAATTGGGGGTCTGCGAAAGCGTTTCGCAACCTGGTCGGGCACATCGCGATTCATGCTGGCGCGGTATCTTTTGTGCCTGATTATCGGCTCGCGCCCGAGCATCCCTTTCCGGCAGCGCCTGAGGACGTCCGCGCCTGCTACTTCGGTCTGGTTGAGCGTGGATACGGGAAGGTCGCTGTCACCGGCGACTCCGCGGGGGGAAATCTGGCTCTCGGACTTCTTACCGCACTGACGGCATCTCAGCCGAACAATCCGATAATTCCCGTGGCGGGAATCGCACTGTCTCCGGTGACGGACCTCTCGCTCTCTGGAGCAAGCTGGACCACGCGTTCGGCGGCGGACCCTTACTTCACCCAGCCTCAGGTAGCTGAACTGGTGCGGTCCTATCTGAACGGAGCAGATCCCAACGATCCCATCGCTTCGCCGCTCCGTGCAAACTTGGCCGGTCTTCCGCCGATCCGTGTCCATGCCGGTGAGGACGAAGTGTTGTTGGATGACTCCGTGCGTTTCGTCAACGGGGCTATGGCAGCCGGAGTGGATGTTCAGCTGGACGTCTGGGAGGGAATGGTGCACGGCTTCCTGGGCAGCGTGGGCCGTCTGAACGCCTCAACACAGGCACTCCGGATGATCGGCTCGTTCCTTGCCGAGCACTTCGCTTGATCCGCGGCAAGGCGGGCCTGATTTTGTGCGAGTCCAGCGAAGAAAGGAGATTGGTCATGAAGGTGGGGTTTATCGGCGCCGGTAACGTAGCGCGTACAATCGGCCGCCATTTGATGATCGCTGGTCATACGGTGCTTGTGTCCAATTCCCGAGGTCCGGAGACACTGGGTGATGTTGTCGCCGATCTCGGTCCAGGCGCCATCGCGGGAACCAGGGAACAGGCGGCTGCATGCGACGTCGTTATTCTCGCGATACATTGGGTGAAGGTTCCTGAAGCGCTCAAAGGTATCGATTGGCGCGGCCGAATTCTGATCGACGCGACGAACGCACATACGGACCCAGTTCCAGACATCAGCCTGGTCGGCGTCACCAGATCGCGTGCCGCACTGAAGGGGCGCACATCGAGCGAGATGGTTGCTGAGATGGCGGCCGGCGCAAGGCTCGTTAAATCGATCAGCAACATGCCGATGGCTTGGATCCAGGACTTTTCCCCGGCCAAGCCCCGCACCGTCATCTTCACGTCCGGTGACGACATCGACGCCAAACAACGAGTAATGGAGTTGATCAACAGCACTGGATTAGCCGCGATTGATCTCGGCTCACTCGCCACAGGCGGTGCTATGCACGAGGTCGGCGCCCCTTTATCGGGTCTCGAACTCCACCTTGTGCGCCGACTTCGGTGATGGTCAGTTCAGAGCCCGCCCCATGACTGAGCGCTCATCCGTGCTGATTGGGTTCGATTGCACATTGTCCGCACTCTTTCTTCACTTCCCGGACTGGCCTGCTACCTTCTTGCCTGTCTGGTGAGCGACGATCCATTCACGCCTTTCGGCCTTGCAGCCGGCACGCGCGAACGGTTTGATATCGTAGTACCGGTTTGGCACAGCACAACATCATCCCTCGCAACACCGTCGACGTTTCCGAAATCATCGAACGGCAGAAGCTCGGGCGCTTCCTGATCGCGCTGGTTTTGATCTCTTGGATCATCACGTTCTTTGACGGGCTGGACACGAACCTCATTAGCTTCGCCGCTCCGTATTTCGGCGCGCAGTATCACTTGACCAAACTCCAGCTCGGCAACATTTTCAGCATGGGATTGTTCGGAACCATGGTGGGCGGCTTCGCGCTGGGCTACCTGGGGGATCGCATCGGCCGCCGTCCGATGGTGGTCGCCGCGACGGCGCTGTTTGGCATCCTCACCATGTGTTTCGCGCTCGCCAACAGTTATCGTTCGCTATTCTCGCTGCGCTTCATCGACGGCCTGCCGCTCGGCGGAATGCTGCCGCTAGCCTGGGCGCTGAACATCGAATATGCACCCAAGCGCTACCGCGCCACCATCGTGACGGTCATCATGATGGGCTACTCGCTCGGCACCGCGCTCGGCGGCCCCATCGCCATCTGGCTGATTCCGAAATTCGGCTGGAAATCCGTATTCGTGTTCGGCGGAATTTTCTCGCTCATTTGCGCGGGCATTCTGTTCGCGATTCTGCCCGAATCGATCCGTTTTCTGGTCAGCAAAGGCTTCGCCGCCGAGCGCCTCACGCCGCGCGTCGCGCCCATCCTGCGCCGCATCGCGCCCGGCATCGCGATCCCCGACGGCGCGAACTTTGTCGTCACCGACGAAAGCAGCCAGAACAAGGATTTTAAGCCGTCGCTGCTGTTTCGCGGCGATCTGCGATCAATCACGCCGCTGGTCTGGATGGCCTACATCGCCAGCTCTCTCGCCGTATTCTTCATCGTCAACTGGACGCCGGTGGTGTTCGAAGCCCTGAAATACAGCCGCCAGGAAGCTGCCACCGCGGCGTCACTCTATTCCGGCGCCGGCGCGCTCGGCGGCCTATTGCTCATGCGTTTCACCGATCAGCGCGGCGCCATTGCCATCACCGTGATGCCCGTGATGACCGCGCTTTTGTTGATCGCCGCCAGTTTCGTCAGCATGGGCCACGTTGCGTTTCTGATCCTGGCCGCCGTCACCGGCGGATTTCTGGTCGGCGGACACTTCGGCATGCACAGCATCTGTGGGATTTTTTACCCCAGCGCCTATCGCGCCAATGGCGCCGGCTGGGCGACGTCGATCGCCAAGATCGGCTCGGTCGCCGGACCCATTCTCGGTGGCATTGTGTTATCCACTAGCCTTCCGGTGCGCTATATTTTCGCTGTCCTTGCCGTCTGCCCGGCCCTCATGGCGATCTGCGTCTACATCGTAGGGCGCATGCATCGCCGCATTCTGGGCCGCGAAGCGCTCGCGGCTACCGAATCCGCGGACAGCACGCTGGTCGCCGCGCGCCAGCAGGCCTGATCTTCCTACACGCTGGCCACCGCCGCATACAAAGGCACGCTTTGAAATTGCGCCTGGCACGGCGGGCCATCCGTGATGAAAAGTGTCCGCGCATTCAGATCGATCGTCGCCGCGGCCACTGTGATCACGCGTTTCGCTTCCGGCAGGGTCGTGTCCGCGTGCCGGCAGATCGACGCTGGAGTGCTGAAGTGATCCGACAGCATGCCGTGGATGCTTTCGATTCCAGCCTCCCCGCCGCTTCGCCTCAGCATCCGGTCCAGCCGATTGGCGCGA
>JASIGB010000022.1:0-2946 GCA_030045355.1 Bryobacteraceae bacterium | reverse complement strand
GATGAGCGGCATGCCCGTCCGTACGCCCTGTCCCATGTCGGAGCGATGGCAGACGATGGTGACGGCGCCGTCCGGCGCAATCGACACGAAGACCTTAGGATTGTTGACCGTGCCGTGCGGCATGCCGTCCGCGCCCCATTTGGGCGCGGCCGCGCGCGCTGGGCGGTCAGGCAAAACAGTGAGCGCGAGCACCAGTCCGCCGGTTGCAACCATGCCCTTGAGAACGCCGCGCCGGCTGACGTTCTCGATGCTGGACGGCGCGAAGTCGCGAATGTGCTTGGTCATGTCACGCTCCCGCAGCTTGCTTGATGGCGGCGCGAATGCGCTGATAGGTCCCACAGCGGCAAACGTTGCCGTACATCGTGTTGTCGATATCGTCGTCGGTGGGGTGAGGCGTCTGCTTCAAAAGCGCCGCGGCCTGCATGATCTGCCCGGCCTGGCAATAACCGCATTGCGGCACGTTCGCCGCGCGCCAGGCTTTTTGCAGCGGATGATCGCCATTGGGATTGAGTCCTTCGATAGTGGTGATGCGCTTGCCCGCCACGTCGCTCATATTGGTGACGCAGCTCCGCATGGCCTTGCCTTCCACGTGCACCGTGCAGGCGCCGCACAGGCCGACGCCGCAGCCGAACTTGGCGCCCGTGAGATCGAGAAGATCGCGCAGGTACCACAAGACGGGCATCGCGGGATCGCCCGAGTATTCTTTCATCGATCCATTGACAATCAGTTGCATTGCTGTCCTTTCTTCCGCTTGCTCACGCGCGCGGCTCAGTACTTGTTCGGTCCTGACGCGGACTCGACTAGGAGCGCGATTCTGTTGGAGCGTGGATCGGATCCACCCAGCGCACAGGGCTCGGCTCCTCCACGGGTTCGATATCCAGGTTCACGACCACCGCTTCGTTGTCGCTGCGCACCAGCACGCATTCCAGGGTCTCATCGGCCGATGCGTTGATCTCTTGATGCGGGACATAGGGCGGTACATAGATGAAATCGCCGGGTCCGGCTTCCGCCGTGTACTCCAGACGGTCGCCCCAGCGCATGCGGGCGCGGCCCCGCACTACATAAATGACGCTTTCGAGCGCGCCGTGATGATGCGCGCCGGTTTTGGCATTGGCGTGAATGCTCACCGTTCCCGCCCAAATCTTCTGCGCTCCCACACGAGCGTAGTTAATGGCGGCGGCGCGATTCATCCCCGGCGTCTGCGGCGTGCTGGTGTCAAGCGAATCCCTGGGAATCACCTTGACACCCTGCGTTTTCCAATCCACCGTTCCCGTTCCTGTATGGTCCCAGTTTAACCGACTTTGCACAATTCAACTAGGGACCGTGTTAGCCTTGCAAAATCATGCGGACGCTGAGCGCACTTCTTCTGGTGGGTGGACTGGTTGCCTTGAACGCGGCTGAGCCGGATTTTGAGCTTCAAAAGATCGGCGACCGCGTCTGGGCCGCCATCGTGAACGACGCGGGCCGGGCCGGAGGCAATGCTGGGTTCGTCATCGGCGATGACGGCGTGCTTGTGATCGACACGTTCCAAGATCCGCGGCCGGCACGCGCGCTGCTCGCCGAAATTCGCAAACTGACGCCGCTGCCCATCCGGTTTGTCGTGAACACACATTATCACCTGGATCATGTGAACGGCAACGACGTGTTCGCGGCTGCCGGAGCGACAATTGTGGCCCATCGCAACGTGCGGGCCTGGATGCGCACTGAAAACATCAAAATGCTGGACCCGCCGGTCACGCCGGAAAAGAAAGCGCGTGTCGCGTCGCTGACCTTGCCCACCGTGGTTTACGACAGCCACCTCGATCTGTTCCTGGGCGCGCGCCGGGCCAGCGTGCGCTATTATCCCGGACACACCGGCAGCGACTCGGTGGTTTCTATTCCGGACGCCCACCTCGTCTTTTGCGGCGACATGCTATGGAAAGGCCACATTCCCAATCTGATCGATGCTTCCACCAGCGCCTGGATTGAGTCGCTCGATGCCATGCGGAAGGATAACGGACCGTCCATCTGGGTGCCGGGGCATGGTGGCATTGCGAGTGGAGCAGACGTGCTGGTGTTTCGAAAATACCTGGCCGATCTGCGAGCGCAAGTCCAGCGCGAACTGGCCGCTGGTAAGTCGGGCGACGGGCTGATCCAGGCGTTGCTGCCCGGTCTCAAAATGAACTACGGCAAATGGGGCTTTTTCAAGGACTATGCGGCCGACGATATCAAACAGATCGCCGATGAACTGTGGGGCACTAAGCGGCTGCCGCCTACCCCGGCGCACTAGCGGCCAACTGCGGCGCTCTGGTTGGTTCGAGGAAGATGGTCTGATCGGCGATGCGGGCGAGCGTAGCGCGGTGCGTGATGACGATGGCGGTGCGGCCTTGGGCGACGCGCAGCAAAGTCTCGGCGATGGCGCGCTCGTTGGCTTCGTCGAGCGCCGAAGTCGGCTCGTCGAGGATCAGGACCTTGGGATTGGCGAGCAGGGCTCGGGCGAGCGCGATGCGCTGCCGCTCGCCGGCCGGTAAAGTCTGGCCGCGTTCGGCGACCACGGTGTGGTAGCCCTCGGGCAGCGCGAGAATGCGCTCGTGAATCGAAGCGTCGCGCGCGGCCTGGATGATTTCGTCCAGAGTGGCCGCGGGCCTCGCGTAGGCGATGTTCTCGCGAATGCTGGCGTGGAAAAGATACGGCGCCTGATCCACCAACACAACGGCGTGGCGCAGATCGGCGAGCGGGACGTCGCGCAGATCGCGGCCGTCGATGCGAATCGCGCCCGCATCCGGGTCGTAGAACCGCACCAGGAGATCGGCGAGTGTGGATTTCCCCGCGCCGCTGGGTCCCAGAATGGCGCAGATGCCGCCGGGCGCCACGCGGAACGAAAGATCCTCGATCACGGCCTCACCCGCGTAGCCGAACGAGACCCGATCGAACTCGATCTCGCCGCGCACCCGGGTTAAAGGCGCG
>JASIGB010000234.1:0-3594 GCA_030045355.1 Bryobacteraceae bacterium | reverse complement strand
GGGCTGTAATTGGTGAACTTGCCGTTCTGATACCGATTGACGGAAACGCCCGCCGCCACCCAGATGGCGCCGGATTGGTCTTCGGCGATGGAATTCACCGAGTCATCGACCAATCCGTCCTTGGTGGTGAAGGTGGTGAATTTGTGGTTGTAATAGCGCGTCAAGCCGCCGAGCGTGCCAATCCACAGGCTGCCGTCGCGGGAGGCCCACAGCGCGCCGACGCTGTTGCTCGGCAGCGCGCCGTTCTCTTTGTTGAAGACGACGAAATCGTACCCGTCAAATTGCGCCAGACCCTCGTCGGTGCCGAGCCACAAGTAGCCGTCCTTGGTTTGCGCGATGGCGCGCACGGTGTCCTGCGGCAGGCCGTGTTCCTGGGTCCAGACGGTGCGGGTGTATTGCGTGAGCGCGCGGCGCGGGTTCAGCGCGAGGGCCGGATAGGCGAGCGCGAGCGCACCCACCACAGCTACGGCAACTCTTGGATACACTTCTGATTGTAAATGGTTCGGCCATACCTCTGGTATTTCGCGGCGAGCATCCTTCTGCTGACGGGCTGCGCCCATCGGGAGAGGCCGCCACTCGAGGACTTGACCGGGCACGAGGATCTATCGCGCTTTAAGATTCAATCGGTGCGCGGTGTGCGCGACGGAGACCGACTGGCCGCTCAGGTTTTGATCAGCGACAGTTCGTCGATTCTGACACTCGATCTGCATTTTGCGATCGGCTCGCCGACGACGTTAGCCTCGGGAACCTGGCGCTGGTCGAGGGCGGGGCAGTTACTCAGCGGCACGGTGGAAGCGCGATCGGTGACGTTTCTCGGCGGGCAGGATGACGGGCCGAGCATAGGGGGCATGTTCGATCTGGTGAGCGGCGGCAATTCGCGCTACCGCGTGAATCTTCCGCTCACTTTGCTTCCACGGTCTTTTCGACCTGCAACTTCAAGCCGGTAACAGCCTTGACCCGCACGGCAGCGCCCGCGGGAACCGGCGCCGGTGCGATGGCGTCCCAATACTCCCCGTGCACTAGCACCTGGCCCTCCGGAGCGAGCGGGGTGCGCGCGACGCCGATCTCGCCGATCATGCCTTCGGCTCCGGTGAGCACTTTGTTGCGCCGCGCTTTCAGCACTACGGAGACCAGAAACATCGTGATGGCCGCGAAAGGGAGAGCGACTGCCAGCGCGGTAGAAAGGTGAATCCGCATTTCGGGCGGACCCTTGACTAAAAGAAGCGCGCCCAGCACCATCGCGATCGTACCGCCGATCCCGAGGATGCCGTGGGAGGTGAATTTGGCTTCGAGAATGAAGAGGGCGAACGAAAGCACCAGCAAGGCGACTCCGGCCCAGTTAATCGGCAGAATCGACAGCGAGGAAAGCCCCAGTAATACGAGAATGGCGCCGGCAATTCCGGGGAAAATCAGACCAGGGGAATGAAATTCGACGTATATTCCCAGCACGCCGAGGACCAGGAGTATAAATCCGATGTTCGGATCGGCGATGGCGGCGATCACGCGTTCCCGCAGCGTGCGTTTTACTTCGGTCACCGTGGCGCCGGAAAGTTGCAGCGAGACCTTGCGGCCATCCCAGCGCGTGATTTCGCGGCCGTTCAATTGTTCGAAGAGCTGCTGTTCGTTGTTGGCGACCAGGTCAATCAGCTTTTGATCCAGCGCTTCTTTTTCGGTGAACGATTTGGCTTCGCGGATGGTCTGCTCGCCCACCTGCGCGTTGCGCCCGCGGCGCGACATCATGCTGCGCAGCATCGCGGCGGCGTCGTTCTCCACTTTGTTGCGCATCACCTGGTCCATTTGGCCCACCAGCAGGACCGGCGAAGACGCGCCCGTGTTGGTTCCCGGCGCCATGGCGGCGACGTCGCCCGCTTCGAGCACGAAGAAGCCGGCCGAGGCCGCACGGGCTCCGCTGGGCTCGACGAAGGTGACGACGGGAACCGTGGATGCGTCCAGTTTTTCAATGATTTCGCGCGTCGCATCGAGCAATCCGCCGGGGGTATTGATGCGCACCAGGAGCATGGCGGCGTTTTGCCCTTGCGCCTGCGCGATGGCGTCGCCGACGATTTCGGCGGTGATGGGATGGATGTCGCCGTCGATATTCACCGCCAGGACGCGCGGCGACTGCGCGTAGCAGAGCCCGGCGCAGAAAAGGGCGATCGGGCCTAGGACTCGCACGCGCATGTCATTACCTATTATCACGGATGGCAGCAACCAGCAATCGCCGCGCAGAGGCGGCGCACGGTGAAAAGGGAGAGGGGAGGCACACTGAGGTGCGGCGATTTTTTTGGCACTTTGGGCGAAAGTTCGGCGAATCAGGCGGCGCTCACAAGGCGCGATGCGTTGTGCGCGGCAAGGATAACAGGCGATCGGCGGCTCGCCGCATTTCCGGGAGGCAAGTTCTTCAGGACAAACCGAGAATGGCGCCGATGGTGACGTGACCGGTTGACCAGCTGGGCGAAATCGGGCGGGTCCTCGTGCGATCGCGAGCGACCACGCAGGCAGCGACGCGCCCCTCACCGTTACAGGGACTAGGGGGTAACGCTTGCTCGTGCAAAGCATCCTCTAGAGAGGGGGTGCGATGGACAAAAGAAAAGCGAGCCGAGTAGCTTTCACGTACGTAGTGGTCAGCGCGGTAGTGATCACCGCGATCCTGTTGTACAGCCTGGTTGCGGAATTGACGTGGCCGCAGCGCGTCTGGCTGACGTTGGGCGTCCTGGTGGTGGTGTGGGGCATTGTCTTTTCGATCCTGGAAGTGAGGAGGATCGCGGCGCGCGAGAAGAGTATCGTGGGGCCTCCGCACATGGTGGACCCGGACGCGCCGCGTAAGGTGATGGTGGAGCCGCCGACGGGCGAGGCGACTCCGCATCACGAACTGCATGCCGGGAGCGAGGGGCTGGACCAGGGGCAGCTTACGTCGCGGCTCACCGGGACACCAACTCCTCGCGAGATTTTCCAGAGGCGTGGCGGGAAAAAGGCATCGTAGACATCCCGGCAGCCGCCGGTCACAGTAAACGGAAGTTCACTTCGATCTGGGCTTGCACGGGGACTGGCTTGCCGTTTTTCTTGCCGGGGCTGAACTTCCACTTTTCGACCGCCTCGATGGCTTTTTCATCGAGGCCTAAGCCGAGCGGGCGGATGACGCGAATGTCGCGCGGATTGCCGTGCTCATCCACGATCACGAACAGCAGCACCGTACCTTGGAACTTGGCCTTGCGCGCTTCTTCCGAGTATTCCGGCTCGACCTTGTAGAGGAGGGTCGGCGCGGAAACACCGCCGCCGATTTTATAGGCGCCTCCGCCCATGTCGCCGCCGGAACCGGCACCGAATCCGGGTCCTGACCCCGGTCCCACACCGCCGCCGCGCCCGTTGCCGATGCCGCCGCCCGAGCCGAATCCGTTCGAAGCCAGGCCGGACTTGGCCAACGGATCGCCCAACTGGTCGGTATTGATTTTGGGAATGCTGGCATCCGGCTGAATGATGAGCGTCGGATACATGACGAGCTTGGGATTATCCGGAGGTTTGACCATCGGTGGAACGAACTGCCGGTTGGCCAGCTTGGGAAGCTTGCCTTGACTCACCGGCGTAGGCGACCTG
>JASIGB010000233.1:0-5676 GCA_030045355.1 Bryobacteraceae bacterium | reverse complement strand
AAAGAAGATCCTTATCGGCATGCTGACCCGGTACATCCTTCCGGGAGGAAGCGCAGCGACATACGGAGTCACCAGCCCGATCGGGACGAGCACGCCGAGATCGCCGGAAATCCAATAGCCCAATCGATCGTCCGCTTTGCCATCCGGACTAACGGCACGGACATCGAAGTCGTAGCCGATGACAGGGGGACCACCGCCTTGTTGCGCGATTAGTAAATGTAGTTGCCAAGGGCTGTCATTGCGAAAAATGACGTGCAATTCTCGGCCAGAGCCACCCTGTGCGATGCTCACTCCGAGGCGCAGACCGGACACTGCAGTGCCCCATTGGATGTCCTCGGCGTGCAGGTGGGGCGCGCCCGCGACGACAACGCTGAGCGCCACGACCACGGTCGCCTGCCTCCAGGATCTCCCGTACGAGTTCATCAGGAGCCTTAGACGGATTGTCTCAACCATGGGTTGCGTGTCCTACATCGGGAAGGCGGCGATTTGACGACACGCCGATCGAGCAGTTGGCGCAGACTGGCGACGGGACAGACAGATGTGATCTCAGTGGTTCGCACCTGATCGCCGCCCGGCGTCATAGATCTGAGCGACATTTTCTGTCCCGATGCGTTTTCTCAAATCCGGCGGGAGCTGATTGAAAAGAAGGACAACCGTCGCCCAACGCTCGGGTCCGTGCGGCTCCGGGTAATGCTGGTCGCTGCCGATGATGAATCGATCGGGGAAATCTTCAAAAAGCTTCAGCCATTCCGGTTTAATCTTCTCGCCGATCAACAAATAATTCTTGCCCGGCGCTTCAGGGTCCAGTTTAATTTCCATGTAGAGATTGGAGTGCCGCTGGAGCAGCCCGCGGCAGAGGTCGGGCGTGCGATAGCCGGTCCCGTCCGATCCTAAGTGGGCCCAGATGATCTTCGCGCGCGGATTGTGCACCAACAGCCGCTCAAAAGCCAGGATGTTCTCGTGAAGCCGCGGGGGATTGGGAGGAGATTTCTGTTCCGGCGGGAGCGGCATCGGGTGGGGAACTGCCTCCATGTGCAGGTCAATCGGCACATCGTGCTCGGCGGAAATGTCGGCCAGCAACAGAAAAAGAGGATGGTCCGGCGGCGCGAATTGATAAGGCGTGGCGCCAGCAAAATGTTCTGCGGCCATTTCCCCAAATCCAACCGCGCCCATGCGCAGCAGTTCCTCCGCGCGTTCGCGGAATTCGCGCTGGACCGACGGGCCGGCGTTGCCCGCGCTGACCGCCTGCTGGATCATGGAATTCAGACTCTCGCCCCCCGCCAGAACGCCGATTTTTCCCGGAGAGCTTTTCGCGGCCGCGAGAATCCCTGCCGCATCCCGCGCTCCGCGAGGGCGGCTGGCATCGGGTGCGATGAGAAAAAACGCTTTGACCATGTTCTCTCTTGGCAATGCTTGAATGAGGGCGCGAACCGATCCCTCGGGATCGCGCTCGTCGAAATGCGTATGAGCGTCGATGTAGGGAGAAATGGCCGCCGGCGGCGCGCTCCAGGCCAGCGAGATCGCCAACGTGGTGGTGAGCAGCACTCTGGGATTCGTCACGTTCAGCCCAAAATCTGCTTAGCGATGGTCAGCTTCTGCATGTTGGAGGTGCCTTCGTAAATGCGGCCGATTTTGGCGTCGCGGTAGAGCTTCTCCACCGGATAATCCTTGGTGAAGCCGACGCCGCCGAAAATCTCCACCGCGCGCGAGGCGGTGTTTTCCGCCACTTGCGAGGCGAAGTATTTGGCCATGGCGGCTTCGGTGACGAAGGGATGCCCGGCGTCGCGCAGCCGCGCGGCGTTGTAGACCAGCAGGCGCGCGGCTTCCACTTCAGTGGCCATCTGCGCCAGCTCGAATTGGACGCCTTGAAATTCGGCGATCGGTTTGCCGAACTGCTGGCGCTGTTTGGCGTAGGCGACGGCATGATCGAGCGCGCCTTGGGCCAAACCGGTCATTTGCGCGCCAATCGCGATGCGGCCTTCGTTCAAGGTCTCGATGGCGATCTTGTAGCCTTTGCCGAGTTCGCCGAGGAGGTTGCCCTCGGGCACCCGGCAATCGTCCATGATCAGCTCGCAGGTGGATGACGCGCGGATGCCCAGCTTATCTTCTTTCTTGCCCACCTGGAACCCGGGAAAATCGCGCTCGACAAGGAAACACGTGATGCCGCGATGGCCGGCCTCGGGATTGGCGTTGGCAAATACCAGAAACAATCCGGCTTCGCCCGCGTTGGTGATCCACAGCTTGCGGCCGTTGAGAAAATATTCGTCGCCCCGCTTGACGGCGCGCGTAGCGAGCGCGAAGGCGTCCGATCCGGAGCCCGCTTCCGACAGCGCAAAGGACGCCACCATTTCGGACGCGAGTTTCGGCAGATAGCGTTTCTTCTGGGATTCGCTGCCCCAGCGAATGATCACGTTATTTGCGATGGTGTTCTGCACGTCGACGATCACGGCCGCCGAGGGATCCACGGCTGCCAGCGCTTCGACGGCCAGCACGGCTTGAAAAAAATTGCCGCCTTGCCCGCCGTATTCTTCGGGAATTTCGACGCCCATGAGCCCGAGTGCGAACATTTCGCGCAATAGGTCCTTGCGAAAGACGGCAGCGGCGTCCATTTCGCGGACAAGCGGCGCGATGCGTTCGCGCGCGAAGCGGGCCACGGTGTTCCGAAACAGGCGTTCCTCATCAGTGAGCGCGGTCAGGGGCGCGGGCGGTGGAAGCGTGGTCTCGGCGGTGTTCGGCATCGATTTCAGTCTACTCCCGTGTTCGTTTTGTTGCGCCCAGGCAACTTTGTCAATGCGAAAAAGTTCGCATGGGCAGGCGCTTCTGTTTCGTCGCGGCGCGCCGGACCCCAGGCGTTCGGTGTCGCCGAGAGTGAGCCTTGGACGGTAGAGTATACAATGACTCAGTTATGGGAATCCCAAAAAAGAACTCGGCCTTTGCATTGAGGAGCGTACGATGAAGACGTTAACAAGAATTGTTGGAGCCATCCTGGTCTGCCTGGTTGTGGCGTTGGTCGTGCTCCGTATCACCGGCCTTAACCCGACGGGAGACACACCCGGCCGCGGGAATTACCCGGGCTTATGGCTGAGTGGAAACGTCGTGACGACCCCGGTCACCGATTGGTCTTTCGCTGACCAATATAAGACAGACAAGCTGCAGACGCGAACCTGGTACCTAATTCCGCATTCGGTAACGACAGGACACATCGTTCACAATGGCCAGCTCTACATTACATCTTTCTTCCCCGCGGGGATGCCTTTTCCGCAAGGCAAGAGTTGGGTCAAGAATGTGATGCGGGATCCCCACGTCCGCCTGAAGTTCGGGAACAATTTATACGATTGTGTTTTGTCCCCGGTAACCGATCCGGACGAAAGAGCGGCTGTGCTCGGACCGAGGGCGCAACAGAATCCGCAGCTTTTGGCTTCCAACGCCAATGGTCCGGTCATGCACCTATTTCACGTGTCTCAATGATCGCACGGAGCGTACTCAGGGTTGACGCGCCTGCGTTACGCAGGGTTCACACGAAAGACGGTCGCTCTCTCAACCGATGGCACCTTCCATTGGGGATATTTTTTCCCCTTAGCCTGGAGCACGGCCGCTTTTTCAGCCGGGTCGTTGACCAATGACAAGGTACGGTCAAACACCTGGTCGCCGATCTTCAGGCGCACCTTGGGATCGCGGATAATATCCTCCACCCACATTCTGCCGCGATAAGAGGTCACATACAGATTGCCGTTGTATACGGCGCACCAAATGGTTACCGAGTGAGGCAGCAGATACCGGGTCTGGGTCTGAATCTTGATCTCGGGAATCTTGTCCGTAAACGACCAGTCGGAGACCGGTGTAGTGACGGGTTGCCCCTTGATCCAAAGCCCTGGCACTCTGCACGACAACGATCGATCGGTTGGTGGGCAGCCCCCAGGTTCGAAACCAGTGAAGCTCACCAGCAGCAGAAGCGCGACCAAGACAACGATTGTTGCTCCAACAATTTTTACTAGTTTTGTCATACGGGGCTCCTAGGGCCGTTTTGGCGTTACCTACCGGATGATTCTACACCCAAGCCATCTCTGCTTGTTTGGCAGCGTGATCTGCGATGCTTAGTGCCAGCGGTCGCGCGAATAGAGGACATGAGAATCGTCATCACCGGCGCCAATAGCGCCACCGGCCAAGCCATCCTGCGCTGTGCATCGGAAAATGGTGCGGCGCCAAACGAGCTGGTCGCCGCGGTCCGCTCCGAACGAGCCGCGGAGCAAATTCGGACGCTGCTCGGCGAAACGAATAGCGCGGTTCGAATCTCCTACGACGACCCCAGCAGTCTGGACCGGGCGTTTCAGGGGGCGAATGCGATTATCCACCTGGCGGGAATTCTGGTCGAACGCCCGGGCTCAACGTATCAACAGGCGAATGTTGCGCCGGGTCGCAGCGTGGTGGAAGCGGCGAAGCGGTGCGCGGTCGAGAAATTTGTTTTGGTCAGTGCCACGGGAGCCGATGAGAAATCTTCTAACGGCTACTACCGTACCAAGGGCGAGGTGGAAGCTCTGGTGCGTACCTCCGGCCTGTGCTACACCATCCTTCGCGCTCCGCTCCTGCTGGGGCCCGCAACCGAAGGAGCGGCGGCGCTTGCGCGGAATGCGAGCGGGCCCAAAGCCAGGCTGATCGGCGGCGGACGCAATTTTCAGCAGCCTCTCTATGTGGACGATCTGGCGCGGGCGGCGTTGATTGCGGCCCAACCTTCGATTGCCCGCAATCGCACTTTGGACCTGCTTGGTCCCGTTTCGCTGACGGAGCGGGAACTTGTCGAGCGAGCTGCTCGCCTGCTCGGCCACCAGGTGCAAATTAGCTCGATCCCCAAGGGACTGCTTTCGTTCGCGCTTACCATTCGTCAGCGCGTCTTTGGGGCCGGATTTTCGACGGATGCACTCGAAGTGATCACCGCCGACACGCGTCTGGATCCCCGGCCTGGCGCGAGTGAATTGGGGATCCGCCTGACTGGCATCGAAGAAATGATCCAGAATAGTTTAGGCCAAAGGCGAAAAACATGAACGAGACCAGCCAGTCCACCACGAGCCAAACCACCGCCGGCAAATCCGCCGCCCTTCCTTCCGCCGCGGGCGTGAAAAAAACCGCGCCGTGGCAACGGCTGCTGCCATTGCTGATCACGCTGGCCTGTTTCTCCTATCTCTACTTTGCCCTCAACCGTGCTGCCACAGCCCAAGGCACCGGGCTGCTCACTTATCTGGCAAGAAGCTTCGAAAATGTGAACTGGCTTTATTGGCTGGCGCTCATGATTCCATACTGCTTCCTTTATCTGATATTCGACAGCCTGGGAGTCTGGTGCGCGATCAATTGGTTCAACGCCAAAATACGTTATGCCGACATCCTACCCATTCGCGCCAGCGCGTACATCCTGTCGCTGGTGAACGAGCAGGTCAGTAAGGGAGCCATCGCGGTTTATCTCAATCGTCGCGATGGAGTGCCCGGCTGGGAAGTGGGATCGAGCATGATCCTTCTGATCTTCTGCGAGTTTTACAGCCTGATCCTGTGGGCCACGGTGGGCGTATTGTTGCGCTGGAATAGCTTCCAACCGGCCTTCCACATCATTCCGTGGATCGCGTTGGGCGCAGCGGTGTTCTTCGCGCTGTTCCAACTGTTCTTCAGCGGAAAAATCGCCCCCGGAAT
>JASIGB010000232.1:0-3557 GCA_030045355.1 Bryobacteraceae bacterium | reverse complement strand
GCGCCGCTTCGCGCAGAACCGCATCCCCCGCCAGATGCCCATAGGTATCGTTGATGTTTTTGAAATGGTCCAGGTCGACGATCACCACGCCCAACGGGTTGGCGTCGCGCTCGGAACGGGCCAACTCCCGGCCCAGTTCCGTGAGGATGGAACTGCGGTTCCACAAACGGGTGAGCGAATCGTGGGTGGCCTGTTCGCGGAGATCTTCGCGAGCTTTCAGAAGCTGCGCCTGGAGGTCCACCAAGCGCGTGCCGGCGCGGAGGCGAACCTGCAGCTCGTTCTGATCGAAGGGCTTGGTGATGTAATCGTCGGCGCCAGCCTCCATGCCCTCGATCAAGTCTTCCTTCTGGCTTTTCGAGGTGAGCAGCAGAATGTAGGTGTAAGGTTCGCGGTCCCGCTCCCGGATGCGGCGGCAGACCTCGACGCCGGTCATGCCCGGCATCATCCAATCCAGGATGATGAGACCCGGTGCGTCCTCGCGCTGCAGCAGCTCCAGGGCTTCAGCGCCGTCACAGGCCACCAGGACGTCGTAGCCCCATTTCCGCAACGTGGCTTCGAGCAAGTGCCGGGAAACGATGCTGTCATCTGCGATTAGAATTTTCACCGAATTTCCAGGATTTTCGCGTTCCTTGCTCCGAAATGATCGGGTTCTGATTTCCTCATCGGCCTCCACGAGGCGTAACGTTAGCTTGGTAGATCTTCTTAAGAGCATTGCTGGCGTCAGCTACAGGATTGACGCCTCGCCTGGGGAGTGAAATGCCTTAGTACCTAAGTATCTTCCACCCATCTTCCGTTTAGACCCGCGAAGCCCGCCGGATCGCGTCTTCGAGCTGGTCCTTGGATAAATCGGTGCTAATGAAAAGCTCCTGCCGCGCGCCCGCGCTCAGCGCGATGGCTTTCCATCCGTTGGTGGTGGGGACGGTGACGCGAATTCTCACCTCGCCTTTGGCGTCGCGCACTGGCCGGATCACGCCCGGAATCACGGATCGAATGGCAGGGTTCGCGGCGAGCAGGCGTTCCAGCAGGTCCCGTACGCCCTCCAGGATGCTATGCTCCACCTTCAGCTTTCCCTGGACCTTCCGCAGCCGCATAGGCGCTACCGGAAGCGCTTGCGATAGACGAAATCGATGCTGAACGCCCCGTTTTCATCGCGTAGCGCGACAGCCGACCATTTACGGCTGAAGTCCCATTCCACGCGTACGATCTGCTGGTCGGAAATTTCCAGGTTCTGGATGTAGGTGAGGGTAACGTTGGAAGACACCTGCTGCTCCATGGTGAGCCGGGCCTGGGGAACTAGCGTGACGTCGGTAAGCTGCGGGTCGATCTTGATGTGGCTGACGCCGAAAAATTGTTGGAGCCGATTGGCGTTCGGCGCGATGGCCGCCGACAGCAGGGAGTCGCTGCCGCCTGTCCCTAGATAGCCATTGTTGAGGCTGGTGGTTACGGGTGTGGTGCCCAGCGGACCGGCGGTGGAGGGCGTGCGTCCCACGGCCAGAAGCGCGATGATGTCGGAAGCCTCGAGCGGCGGATCGGACCGATAGGAGAAGTTCAATTTGTTCAGCGGGCCCGAGAAAGCCACGTTCACAGTGATGCCGCGCACCTTGGTGGACAGGTCCATGTTGACGACGGGCTCGATGCGAGCGGGATTGTTGAAGCTGATCTCGCCGCGATTGATGCTATATTTGTTGCCGAAAAACTCGATCTGGCCCGAGTTGATGGTGATGTGTCCGAGCAGGATGGGGTGGTCGGGGGTGCCTCGCACGCGCAGATCGGCGTCGGCCTGGATGTTGCGGGTGAGCGCGGTCTCCACCTCCAGCGTATGTTGCGTTAGGACGCGCACGTCCAGTTGCAGACCTTGTAGATACTGGTTGGGTGTGGTGGCCACGGGCGCGGCCGTGGAAGCGAGCAGGGCGCCCACGTCGGTAGTTGGATTGAAGGCGGCGCGAGTGAGCAAAACCGAGCCCGACAACACGCTGCTATCGGACGTCCCGACCAGAGCCAACGCGCCATTCGCCGTCACGCTGAAGCCGGAATCGGAATGGTAGCGGACGTTTTGGGCATTGGCCTGCAGCCGATATACCAGAGAGCCGCCGCGGAATCCCAGGAAGCTGCCGTTCTCGAAGGAAATGTCGCCGCCGCCGGTTTTGCCGGTCAGGTGCTGCACGGTGGCGCGGTTACTATCGAAAAGAATCACCCCATTTGCGTCGTCGACGCCATTGGAGACGCCTTTGATGAAGAGGGACGCGTTCTCAAGCTCCAGGCGTCCTTCGACCTGCGGGTCGAGCAGCGATCCCCGGACCCTTACTCCGACAATGGAGGCGCCGGCGCCCAGCAGATCGGGGTTGAAGAGCTGAAGAATCGAGAAGTTGATTTTGCCTTGAACGGCCACGTCCCAGGCGGTATTCGAATTGGTGTCCTTCGAATTCAGGAGCAGGCGGCCGCTGGCGTCGAGCGTGGTGTCCTTGGCGACAAAGCTGGCATGCCCGAAATCGATCGCGCCGGAGGAGGCGACAAGGTGAATGGGCTGCGAATTCCGCAGCACTAGATCCTCCAGAGCCACGCCCGCGGCGGGATGTACCGAGGGACTGGCGTTGAGTTGCACCGTGGAGAGCGTGACGTCAGCCTTCATCATCGACGGCCGGTTGAGCGGCCCGGAGACGACGGCGTCGCCCTGGATGAAACCGTCAAAAGGCAGATTCTGGCGGAGTTTCTTGCCGGGAGCGAGGTCATGCAGAGTCGCGAACGAGATGCGGGGGATGGGGATATGAAGGGAGCCGGTATAATCGCCTTCCATCCGCCACTCGCCGGTTCCGTGGATTTGCACGTTGTCTAAAGTAGCGGTGGCCGCTACCGTCAGCAGCGGAAGCTTCGTACCGGCGACGATCGTCAGGTTCCCATAGGAATGGCCGCCGAACGCCGCGTTGCGCACGGTGAGCTGACCTGCGAGCGACGTCAAATCCACGATGCCGCTGACGATTTTGGCGTCTCCGCTGGCATTCACCTCCAGGCGTCCATCAAAGCCGCTTTCGTAATCCTGCAAGTGTTTGATTTGGGCGAGATCGACGCCGGCGGCGGAAACGTCGAAGCGTACAGAGCCGTCCCGCCAGTCGTTGGCCGGGTGGTTGTAGCGGCCGGCGAGCGTGATGCGCGCGGCGCCTTTGCGTGCTTCCCCATTGGAGATTTCGAGCGAAGTGTTCGTCAGCGTGACTCCAGCGCGCGCTTGCCCCAAGGGCTCGCCGTAGGCGGTCACATCGCTGGCGGTCACGTTGCCGGCGATCAAAGGCGATTCGAGCGATCCCGAGACGCGGACGGTGGCGGAAATCGAGCCGGTCGCCGGAGGCGCGCTCCATCCGATCCCGGCGGCCAGAGTCGGAACATCGGCATTGCGCAGGGACAGAGCGGCGGAAATGGGACTCGCGCCCTCCAGCTCCCAATTCCGCAGATTCGCGCGCCCGTTTCCCTCGATGCGCATTTTGCCTTGGTCGACCGTGAGCGCTTCAAGGACAGCGGTGTTGCGGTCGACCGCAAACGTGGAGGTGATCCGATCGATACGGCGT
>JASIGB010000231.1:0-8581 GCA_030045355.1 Bryobacteraceae bacterium | reverse complement strand
CCGTTCGGATTTCGTCTCGGGCTCGTGCGACCGCGGCAGCATCGCCATCCGTTACCGGCTCGTCGTCAGGGGGTGCCGACCAAGCCGCTCGATAGGCAGGATTCGCGGCGAAATACTCTAAGACCCGCTGAACAGCGGCAAGCTCCGGTTCAGGTATCCTGTCGACTAGGTCGTGGATTGCGCGGCGTTCCATGGTCGCTCCTAAGTTCAGAATACACGTTAGATCACCCTTCCGACGGCCATCGACGATGCAGTAACTCAGGGAAATATTGTCGCATAAATGAGCTGAGGGGATCTGGCTTGCATCCCAAATAACCAAAGCCCAGCGCGCGTGAATCATCGAATTTAGCAGCATTCTGGACAAACGCAACAGCGCGCCCGCTCCCGTCTTCAACGTACCAGCGGGCCGGAAACTCGATCTGCACTGCGGGGCGAAGAATCAGGGGAGCGCGGTCGTCCAAAGCATCTCCGGAGGAGATTTTCCGAGCCATTGTGTTCTGCGATTAGGCTGCCAGCCAGCGACATCTCCGGCCGTTTCAAGTTGCCCCAGCATCCGAAACCGCGCGGGGAAAATGCTTTCCTCCACGGCGCAGTTTCGAAGGTCAGGCAACGTTAGCTCGACCTTGTTCCACAACTCGTAACCGGCCAGAACACCGACCTTGAGAGACCCGGAGCGCATTCTCTCGTCAATTAGATCCGGGTGCGACCAATCTGAAGTTTCGAACCGCGGCGGGCGCCTCGTTGTTTTACTGCAATCGTAGTTGACGTATTCCTCAATTACGGCTCGGCGTGAAACGTTCCTCTCAATGATTTTCATACGAAGCCGCTGGGCGGAGTCCGGTCGGGGTGACCCCAGCGTGCCGAATCCGCCAATCGCTAATCGCCAATAGAAGGGCGGCGCAGACCGCGCCTTACGCCGCTGCTGGCACGCCCGCCTTCAGCCACCAGGGTTTCGCGGGCTTTAACGCCGCGTTGACCGCTTCGATATTCTTGACGCCTTCGCTGTTCAACCAATCCTCCAGCGCCTTTACACCGTGCTTGCCGTAGATCGGAATGCCTTCCTTCCATGTCGCGCGACCGCACAGCACGCCCGAAAAATCGGTGCCCGCCTCCGCCGCCATGCCGAGTTCTTCCACAAACTGCGCATTGCCCACGCCCGCGCTGAGATAGATAAACGGCTTCTTGGCGACCGATGCAGCTTTGCGGAACAGGTCCAGAGCCTCGGCGCGCGTCTGCGCCCTTTGTCCCTTGTACACGCTGCTGCCCTCAACGTAATTCGCGTTAATCGGCACTTCCACTTTGAGCACGTCGATCTTATATTGGGGCATCGAAAATTCTTCCATGCTCCCGATGACCACTTGCGGCTTCTGCTTCGCGAATTCGAGGCCCTTCTCGTCGCCGCCCTTGGGATCGTAGCCGACGAACTCGCAGAAGAATGGAACCTGCAGGTCCTCGCATTCCGCGCCGATGCGCTCGATGAAGGCGTGCTTGATGTCGTTCACCTGCGCGTCATCGAAGGGCGAATAGTAAATCAAGATCTTGACGGCGTTCGCGCCCCAATCGGCGATGCGTTTGGCCGAAACGTGCGGCAGCAGATCGGGCAGACGGCCGGGCTTGGTATTGTCGTAGCCGCTTTCTTCATAGGCCAGCAGCAGCCCAGCATTGGAGGAACGCGCCTGGGCGGCCGGCAAACCATATTCGGGGTCGAGCAGAATGGCGCTGGCGTGCGGCGTCAACACCCGCGACACGGCCACTTTGAACTCGCTCATCATTTCCTCGGTCACCTGATTCGCGGGAATGCCCTTCGCCGCGGCGATGGCTTTCTTCAAGCTGCCCCGTTGATCCATCGCGGCAGCCGCGATCACTCCCTGCTTGTTCGAAAGCGCCTTCATGTGGCGCACTTTGCCTTCCGATAGACTCATACTTCCTCCATTTCTCGATTCTCGCATGCGGCCCGCCGGCGAAAATACGCTTGCGCCCGCTGCACATCGCGCAGAATCTGCGCCTTCAGCGCTTCAGAATTCTCAAACTTGCGTTCATCCCGCAGCCGATGCAGAAACTCCACGGACATGTACTCACGCTTATCGGCGCTAAGCTCGGACAACACGAATGTCTCGATCGTACGGTGGTGCCCGTCGAAGGTTGGTCTTAGACCGATGTTGGTGACCGAGGCACGCTTTAGACACCCCCGCGTCTCGGTTCGAGTGACGTACACGCCGTCCTTGGGAATCACCTCGGCCTGGGTATCCAGATTTAACGTCGGCACCGTCTGCTTCGATCCCCGCCCATCGCCCGAAACCACGGCACCTTCCAGCACGTAGGGCCGCCCCAGGAGGCGACAGGCGATGGATACATCACCCGCTTCAATTAACCGCCGAATCTCGCTGCTCGAGACCACGCGTTCGCGCCACACCACCGGCTGGATAATCTCGG
The DNA here is from genome assembly GCA_030045355.1 of Bryobacteraceae bacterium. GTDB lineage: Bacteria > Acidobacteriota > Terriglobia > Bryobacterales > Bryobacteraceae > Palsa-89. The sequence continues at coordinate 6,148 of JASIGB010000231.1, read as the reverse complement.
TCTCGAAGCTGAAACGGCCGCCCAGTTCTTCGAGCATCGCAGCATCACCGGCCGCGCGTTTGCCGAAACGAAAATTCGCACCCACCAGCACGGCCCGCGTGTTGAGCTTGTCAACCAAAACCTCCCGCACGAATTCCTCAGGGCCGAGCTCAGACACCCCAGAGTTGAAGGGCAGGATCAGGATCTCGTCGATTCCCTGCCCGGAGATCAGCCGCGCGCGCTGCTCTACCGTCGTGAGCAATCGCGGAGCAGAGGCGGGCGCCAGCACCTTCGCGGGGTGCGGATCGAACGTCAGCACAGCGGACTTCCAGCCTTCCTCGCGCGCCGCCGCAATGACACGCCGCAGGATTTCCCGATGTCCGCGATGCACACCGTCAAAATTGCCGATCGTGATTGCGCACGGTCCGAAATCGTCCGGCGTTTCGGCAAGGCTGCGGTAAATCATGCGGACGGCTTTCCACACTCGATCTGGCCCACGTCGATTCGCAACCCGTCGTAGGCCAGGCGCACATGCGGAGGCAGGCGCTCTTCTGTGCAAGCGTGACCCAGGTCGTGACAGATGTGCGTGAAGAACGCGCGCCGGGGCGCGAGCTTCTCCACCGTCTCAAGCGACCGCTCCACCGTCGAATGCGTAGGGTGCGGCTTGTGCCGCAGGGCATCCAGAAACAGCACGTCCAATCCACGCAGCAGTTCCATGGACTCCTCGGGAATCTCGCTGTGATCGGTCAAATACGCCGCAGCGCCGAAGCGGAACCCGTATACCGTGCCTTTGCCGTGCTGGAGACGGACCGGCGTGAAGGCGAGGCCGAACAGATCGATAGGCACGGCATTGAACACGTGATCGAACACATTCGGTACCAGCCGCGGGCGCGAGGATTCTGTGGCAGGCTCGTCGAAGATGTAGCGGAACGTCCGCCGGATATTGCCGATGGTTTCTTCCGACCCATAAATCGGGATCACGCCGCCCTGCCGGTAATTGAAGGGGCGCACGTCGTCCAGGCCCATCACGTGATCGGCGTGCGAGTGCGTAAACAAAATCGCATCCACACGTTCAAACCCGAATCGCAACGCTTGATAGCGAAAATCCGGGGCGGTGTCGATCAGCACGCCGCGATCGCCAAATTTAACGTGTATCGAAGGCCGCAACCGGCGATCGCGTGGATCGGTGGAATGGCACACCGCGCAGCGGCAGCCGATCATCGGCACTCCCACGCTGGTGCCCGAGCCGAGCACCGTGATTGTCAACGGCTCTTCAGGCATCTAACCGCCAGCCTGCTCTTCCTTACTTTCCGGGCTCGGCTCCGCTGCGGCCTCGGCTCTTGCTTCGGGCTGCGATTCCTCCGCCGGCGCCTTCTTCTGCGTGCTCTCCATCACCTGGACGAAACGAAATCGCAGTTCGGTGAGCGAATTTTCCACCAGGCGCTGCTCTTCCATCGTCACGTTGCCGCGCGTTTTTTCCTGGAGCATGGCCATCAGGTCGATGGTGTGGCGGGCCACGCGAAAATCAGGAGCAGGCTGGTCCTTCTCGTCGCCGAAATGATACATGCCGAGATGCATCTCCGTCTGCGCCTTCAGCGAAAGGATCAGGAATTCGAAGGTCGCGGGAGGAAGGGGATATTCCTGGTCACTCATCTTGTTTCCATTTTATCCGGGGAACGCCCGATAGCGCATACAGCATAAACTGAGCGCGCGTGAGTGAGCGGTCCATTGCTAAACTGGAACTTCCCACTCCGGAATGTCCCAAGCTCCACTCACAACTGGCGAACGCTTCGAGCGCTTGGTCGCGATCATGGCCAGGCTCCGCGCGCCGGGCGGTTGCCCGTGGGATCGCGAGCAGAACTTCGACACCATCAAGCCCTATTTGCTCGAAGAGACCTACGAAGTTCTCGATGCCATTGACCAGCGCGATTGGTCCGGGCTAGCCGAAGAACTCGGCGATTTGATGCTGCAGGCCGTCTTCTTCGCCCAGATGGCGTCGGAAGCAGGCAGCTTCGGTATCGACGATTCGCTCGACGCGATCTCCGAAAAGCTGATCCGCCGGCACCCGCATGTGTTTGGCGACGGCAGCGCGAAGACCTCCGATGACGTGAAGCGCCGCTGGGACGAGATTAAGGCCGACGAAAAGAAGCAAAAGGGCAAACCCGAGCAAGGCATTTTGAACTCCGTGCCGCGCAATCTGCCCGCGCTCGTCGAAGCCTCACAGGTCAGCTCCAAGGCTGTGGCGGTCGGTTTCGAGTGGGACACCATCGATCAAGTGCTTGAAAAGCTCGACGAAGAGTTGCGCGAGCTGGCTCAGGCGCGCGAGAGCGGCGCGCCCGCTGAGATCGAAGGCGAAATCGGTGACCTGTTGTTCACGCTGGTGAACCTGGCGCGGCGGCTGAAGGTGGATCCCGAACAGGCGCTGCGCAAAACCAACGCGAAATTCCGAAAACGTTTCGCCTATCTGGAGAGCCGGCTCACGCTTCCCGGCGCCTCGATCGGCGAAATGGAAGCCCTCTGGCAGGAGGCTAAGGCGCAGGAGGCCAAAGCGAAGGAGGCCAAAACGGAAGAAGCGCACATCGAGCATGGCGATTAGCATTCGCGCGCTCACGGATCGCGAACACCTGAAAGCTGTGGTGCGATTGCAACGCCAGATCTGGGGCTTCGAAGACGTCGACCTGATCCCGCTGCGGCTGTTTGTGGTGGCTTCGAAAATCGGCGGACAAGTGTACGGCGCGTTCGATGGCGAGCAGTTGATTGGCTTCTGCATGGCGATCCCCGGTCTGAAACCCGGCGGCAAGACATACCTGCACAGCCATATGCTGGGCGTCCTGCCGGAATACCGTAACGCCGGCGCCGGCCGCAAACTCAAGCTCACGCAGCGCGACGACGCACTGGCGCGGGGCATCGATCTGATCGAATGGACCTTCGATCCGCTCGAAATCAAGAATGCATTTTTCAATATGGAGCGCCTGGGCGCCATCGTCCGGCGCTACGTTCCCAACCAATATGGAACCACCAGTAGCCCATTGCATGGCGGATTGCCGACGGATCGTTGTATCGCGGAATGGTGGATCGCCAGCCCGCGGGTAAGGGCAATTGTCTCGGGCCAGCCGTTCGATCGCCCTGCCGTCGAATCGCGCATTGCGATCCCAGCCGACATTGCCGACGTTCGCGCAAAAGAGCCCGCGCAGGCGCGTGAGATTCAGAAGAACGCTTGCGAGCAGTTCCGGGCGGCCTTCGATCGCGGCCTGGCCGTGATCGGCTTCGAGAAATCCGAGGAAGCCGGAACGTATCTAATAGGAAGATGGGAATCCGCTTAGATCGAATCACGCTGCGCGAGATCCGCATGCCGCTGGTGCACTTCTTCGAGACCAGCTTCGGCCGAACTACCGAACGCCGGATCGTGCTGGTGGAAGTCGCGAGCGACGGCATCGCCGGTTGGGGCGAAGTGACCTGCGGCGAAAACCCGTTTTACAACGAGGAATGGACCGATGCGGCGTGGATGATCCTGCGGGATTACGTCGCGCCACGCGTGCTGCAACACGAATTCGAGAGCGCGGCCCACGTCGGCGCACGCAGCGCCCATATTCGCGGGCAGCTGATGGCGCGCGGCGGGTTGGAAGTGGCCGTTTGGGATCTTGAAGCAAGAATGCTCGGAAAGCCGCTCCACGCTCACATCGGAGGCGGCGCTCGCCGCGAGATTCCCTGCGGGGTTTCTATCGGCATCCAGGATTCCGTCCCGCAATTGCTCCAAAAAATCGAGACCGAGCTTGCCGCCGGATACCAGCGCATCAAAATGAAGATCAAACCGGGTTGGGATGTGGACGTGGTGCGCGAAGTCCGCCAGCGCTTCCCGCACATCCTGCTGATGGCCGACGCCAACTCCGCCTACACGCTGGCCGACGCAGGACGCCTGAAATGTTTGGACGAATTCAACCTCATGATGATCGAGCAGCCGCTGGCACATGACGAGATCATCGATCACGCCAAACTCCAGGCCCATCTTCAAACACCGATCTGTCTCGACGAGTGCATCCGCTCGGCGCACCACGCCGAGCAAGCCATCGCGCTGGACGCCGGACGCATCATCAACATCAAGCTCGGCCGCGTGGGCGGATTCGCCGAGGCCAAACGCGTGCATGATGTGGCGCAAGCGGCCGGAATCCCGGTGTGGTGCGGAGGAATGCTCGAATCCGGCGTCGGCCGCGCGCACAACATCGCGCTCTCCACGCTTCCGAACTTTACGCTGCCGGGCGACGTGTCGGCAAGCAAGCGGTACTGGTCGCGCGATATTATTTGGCCGGCGGTCGAGGTAACTCCGCATGGAACTATCGTTGTCCGCGACGATCCCGGGTTCGGATATGCACTCGACCGCGAGTTCCTGGATTCCATCACCGTTCGCCGAGAGACTCTCTCGTAAATGGCGGAGCCGCGCACAGTATTGGTGACCGGGGCGGCCAAGCGCATTGGCCGCGTGATTGCGCTGCGGTTGTATCAGGCGGGCTATCGCCCCGCGATTCACTACAGCTCGTCGGAGAAGGAAGCGCGTGCGACGGCCGAAGAATGCGGATCGGCGCCGCTGTTCCGGGCCAATCTCGAAAACGTCGCTGAGATCCGGCGTATGTTTCAAGAGGTGGAAAAGCGCGTGGGATCGCTGTACGGATTAGTGAACAACGCCGCGCGCTTCCGGCGCGTCGATCCCTTCCAGCTCAACGAAGCCGATTGGGATTTCATCCACAGCGTGAATCTCAAAGCCACATTTTTCTGCTGCCAGCAGGCGGCGCTATTGATGAAGAAATCGGGTGCCGGGCGCATCGTGAATATCAGCTCGCTGGGCGGCATCAGGCCGTGGGAGATGTACGCGCACTATTGCGCTTCCAAGGCCGGTGTCATCATGCTGACGCGAGCGCTCGCGAAAGCATTCGCTCCGGAGATTTCTGTGAATTCAGTGGCGCCAGGAGTGATTCTGGCTTCGAGCGAAGACCCTCGCGCGCAGGACCTGATCGCTGCCACACCGGCCAAGCGCTCGGGCACGCCCGAAGAAATCGCCGACGCGGTGCTTTATTTCATCGACGCGTCGAACTTCGTGACCGGGCAGGTGCTAGCGGTCGACGGCGGCTTAAGTCAGCGCTAGTTACTCGACGGGAACGGTCGTGCCCTTGGGCGCATTCTGCTTCGACAAGTGGTCAATCTTCGCATCCAGCAAACTGCGCCAGCCCTTCAGCATTTCGATGCGAGCGTTGCGGAAATGTTCCCGCGTGTTCTGTGGCCACAAATGATCCATGAAGGCCCGGATCTGCGGCTCGGCGACCTGGCAAAAGAAGCAGCCCGCGCCCATATGCTGATGCCCGGTGGTATGTTGTTCGTCCATAGTTCACCCTCCTCCATTATGCGGCTTTTCTATTCTGAGTTCTCCCGCAACTCCACCGTCAACATTTTATGCTGCAACGATGCGCGCGTGGGCGTAAGCGCGGCCATGGAGGTCGGCAGGCCGATGTGACGGCGCAGCGTGCCGATCTCGACCACCAGTTCATCGCCCTTTTTGAAAAGCCCCACTTCGCCTTTGGCGGCGAACGGCAGCCGCAGCTTCACTTCGTAATGCGAGTTGATCTTTTCGAAGGTGTAGGGCGCTTCGGTTCGCACCACTTTCGCCGGATCTTCGTCCTTGCCGTAGAGCACGTCCGCGAGCTCGATCAGCCGCTCGCGCCCCAGGACTTCATGCGTGAATAAGGGCACGCGTTTCATCTCCACCGGCGCAAAGTACTCTTCGATTTCATCCAGGATCTTGGCTTGCGAAGCCCGCCACTGATCGAACCAGGTGTCCGTCACGGCTTCCGGCAGCACTCGATTCACGACGATGCCGTCCACCGTCAAGCCGTGCAGTGAGAAATAAACAAACGCGCGCTGGGTCTCGCGCAGGACCATTTTCTCCGGGTTGGTGACCAGCCGGACGCTGGTGATCTTCGGATTTTCGAGCAGATCCGGCAGCCCCTCCAGGCGGCCGAACAGATCCTTGATATTGGCGAAGTAGCTGTCGGTGGGCAGTTCCACCGGCGAGATGCGATTCGCCACCGGCCGCACGGCTTTCAGAATCCCGCGCTGGAACGGGAAGATGTGCTTCATGTACCATTCCAGCGTCGTCGGCATACTCACGAAGCGCATGGAT
>JASIGB010000230.1:0-3740 GCA_030045355.1 Bryobacteraceae bacterium | reverse complement strand
CCGGGCATTTTGTGGTCACGCGGCTCAGCCAGGAATATGCGGCCAGCCGGCTGAATATGCATCGCGATGGGTATGGGTTCCTGATTCCCGATCATCCGATCGAAGGCTTGCGCGGCGACATTTACATTCCGCGCGAATCGGCGCAGGCCGCGATGCACGGCGACCGTGTGGTGGTGCGGATCGCACGCATCGAGCGCGATGGGCGCGCGGACGGCGAGATCGTGAAGGTGCTGCGGCGGGCGCACCAGACGGTGGTGGGCGAATTTCGCATTCGGCGGCGCGGGAATTACGTCGCACCGCACGACGAGCGCATCCGACAGTGGATTCTGATTCCCGAAGGCATGGAGCTCCCGCCGCGCGGCCAGACCCGCGACCGCGTGGGAGTAGCGCTCGCAGATGTGCGATCGGCCGAAGACCTGGACGGCATGATCGTCAACGTGGAGATTCTCGAGTTTCCCGAATCGGGCGAACAGGCCATGGGGCGCGTGATCGAGATCCTGGGGCGGCCGGACGATTTCGGCGTGGACGTGGAGATCATGATCCGGAAGCATCACATCCCGCATCGATTTCCGCCGGAGGTTTTGGATCAGGCGCAGAACTTCTCCAATATCATTCGCGAGGATGAGCTCGCCGGGCGCAAGGATTACCGGGCGCTGGACGTGGTGACGATCGACGGCGAGACGGCGCGCGACTTCGATGATGCGGTGTGGGTGGAGCGCCTCGCGAACGGGCATTTTGCGCTGCACGTGCATATCGCCGATGTGAGCCATTACGTGCGGCCGGGCACGCCGATCGACGAGGAAGCGTTTTTGCGCGGCACCAGCGTTTATTTTCCGGATCGCGCGGTGCCGATGCTGCCGCTGGAGCTTTCAACCGAGATTTGTTCGCTGAAGCCGAATGTGGACCGGCTGGTGCTTTCGGTGGAACTGGAGATCGACCGGCGCGGGGACATCCTGGCGCAGCGGTTCGGGCGGGGCGTGATTCGCAGCGTGGAGCGAATGACGTACACCGACGTGCACGCGCTGCTTGAAGGCGATCCGGATTTGCGGCAACGCTACGCGCGGTTGACCGAGCGGTTCGAATTGATGCGGGAGTTGGCGCTGATCCTGAACCAGAAGCGCATCCGGCGGGGCGCGATCGATTTCGACATGCCGGAGCCGCTAATCGAATTCGACGAGTTCGGCGAGATGGCGGGCGTGACGAGAAGCCCGCGCAACATCGCGCATCGGCTGATCGAGGAGTTTATGCTGGCGGCGAATGAGGCGGTGGCGTCGCATTTGGAGACCGCGGGGATTGCTTCGATTTTTCGGATCCATGAAAAGCCGGATCCGAAGCGCGTGCTGGAGTTCGAGGAGATCGCGACGCATTTCGGCTATTCGCTAGGGATCGGCGCGCTGCCGGTGAAGCGATTCCGGACGCAGCCGATGCGGCGGCGCGACGGGAAGATGGTGCGGAAGGAGATCGTAATCGCTGACGCGAGCGTTTCGATTTCGCCGCGCAATTATCAGAAGCTGATCGCGCAGATCGAGGGCAAGCCGGAGGAGCGGATTCTGAGTTACCTGATGCTGCGATCGCTGAAGCAGGCGCGATACAGCGCGCAGAATCACGGCCACTTCGCGCTGGCGGCGACGAGCTACACGCATTTTACGTCGCCGATCCGGCGGTATCCGGATCTGATCGTGCATCGGCTGCTGGACGCGTCGTTTCACGGAAAGAAGGACTTGATCGCGCCGGAGCGGCTGGAGCTGATCGCGCACGATTGTTCTGAGACCGAGCGGCGCGCGGCAGATGCCGAGCGGGAGCTGGTGGAGTGGAAGAAGGCGCGGTTCATGGAAGATAAGGTCGGCGACGAGTTTGGCGCGCTGATCACGAGCACGACGCGGTTCGGGTTTTTCGTGGAACTGGAGAGTTTGTTCGTGGAGGGGCTGGTACCGATCGATACTTTGCAGGGCGACCGGTTTACGTATCAGGAGAACACGCGGAAGATTGTGGGACAAAGGACGCGGCGGGAGTTCTGCATCGGGGATACGGTGAAGGTGATGCTAGATCGCGTGGATCCGGTGGAGCATAAGCTGCAGTTTTCACTGGTGGAGCAGGAAAGAAGCAGGAAGAAGAAAAAGCACTAGCGCGAGGCGGCGGCGGAAGCGCGCAACGGGAATTGCTGCGCGGAGAGCGATTCGAGGAGGCGTTCGTGAATTCCCTGCTCCAGCATGTAGTACAGCCGGCCGTCTTCTTCCACGACGACTGCGAGCTTCTTCGCGGCCCAGAGGAGGCAGAGTTGCTGCTCGCCGGGAGTTAAGGCGGATGCTTCGACGCGCGCCATGCCGCGCGGGCCGGGGGCGAGCTTGCGCAAAAAATCGCGGGTGAAAATCTGGTGGTCCAGGCCTTCGAGTGCGGCGCCGGCGGAGATCCAGCGGTGTTCGAGCGAGCCGAAGAAATAGGGGCCGGTAGCGAAGGCGAGCAGAAAAACCACGATATCGATGAAGGCCGCGAGCAGGAGAGCGAAGACGTGGCGGGGCGTGGGAGCGGTGAAAAGCTCCTCGAACGCAACGAGCAGATCTTCTTGGCCCGAGACCGTGCGGTCGATGAAGTCGCTGTAGGCGGGCAGGGGCGGCTTGGCAAGCTGGCCCGAGTGCAGAGTCTGTTCGATGTCGCTCCAAGGAACGCTGTCGTAGACCTGGCGATAGGCGGTGAGCTGTTTTTCGGTGGAATCGAGCGGTTTGCTGTTCGCAACAAAAGCGGCGAGATCTGTTTTGGAGCGCTGCATCTGTTGGAGGGATTGCTCAGCGAGCTTGGTGTAGCGATCGAAGGCCGAATAGCGGACGCCGGCACCCGCGCCTTCCTTGTAATCGGCCGCGTAGGTTTGAGCTTCGCGCGCGACGGCGGCGCGGATGCTGGCGAGGTACGGGTCGGCATCCTGGGCGCGGGAAATGAGCCCGTGCGTTTTCTCGGCCTCGGTCATTTCTTCCAGCGCGAGCACGTGTTTCTGCTGTTCGTCGATGGCGGAGGTGAGGAGCTTGGCGGTTTGGCCGGCGGAATCGTTCAGGGCGTCGTAGAGGCGGCGCTCGATGGCGGCGGGGCGCTCGCGCGCGCTGAACCAGGTATACAGGCTGGTATAAGAGAAGGCGATGGAGACGATGGCGGTCACGATGTAGACGGCGATGAGGAGAGCGCGGCGGCTCGCGTGGCGCGCGGCCATGGAGCTGAAGCCAACGAGCCAGGCGACGAGGACGAGAGCGGTCTGCAATCCGATGGAGGCGAGCACGGAGAACCAGACCGAGAGATACAAGCGCATGCCCTCGAATGTGGTGTACCAGGAAACGACGGAGAGCAAGCAGCTCGCCACGAAGAGCGCCTGGACCATGGGACGGCTGACGCCGACGAGGTCGCTCGAAGGGGCGGGATTCGAAGACGCGAATGCCATTGCGCAGTACTCCTTGAGTGAGTCTACGCGATCAGCCTTAGCGCGGTTCCATTTATTACGCTCGCGGGTTATTCCGCTCTGAGAGCGGCGACGGGATCGCGGCGCACGGCGCGGCGAGCGGGGATGTAGCTGGCGAGTAACGCGGCGGATCCCAACACCAGAACAGCGAACAATAGAGGCCAGCCGCCAACGCCAGAGCCATAGGCCAGGCTGGCTAAAGCGCGCGAGAGGGCGAGAACGCCTAACAAACCAATGGCCAAACCGGTTGCTGCGAGGATCAGCGCGCGGCCCAGAATGGAGCGAACGATATCGCGGG
>JASIGB010000229.1:0-10496 GCA_030045355.1 Bryobacteraceae bacterium | reverse complement strand
TGAAATTGGGATCCTGCTGGAAGATCTGCTTCAGCAGCGCGGCGTCTTTGGTAAGCGCATCGCGAGCGTCGGAACGGATGTCGCTCTTATCGTAATCGAAGTAGGCGTCCTGCCCTTGCTGGGTCATCAGTGTTCCGCCATCAACGATGGGGGGACGATTTATCGCAGGCGGCGGAGGCGGCGCGCTGGTCACCTCGACCGTCACCGAGCGCGAGTCCATTCCGCCCGGCCCGCGTATGGTGAGCGTATAGGTGGTGCTCGCCCGCGGGAAAACCTGCCGCTGCCCGCTGCCCTGCACCGCGCCTACGCCGTTGTCGATGTTCATATCCGTGGCACCGGTGGTCGACCAGCTCAAGGTGGAAGATTGCCCCGCCTCGATGGTGGAGGGCTCAGCGGTAAAACTGTTGATCACCGGAGCCGCCGGCGGCGGCTGCGTGGCTGTGGGAGTTGGCGGCGGGGGCGGCGGAGGCGGAGGAACTTTCTTCGCGCAGCCGACCGCGAACAACAGCAGCGCCGACAGCAGCAGTAGCAGGCCGGCTTTGGATGCATGCCATCTCGAACGATCGCTCATCTAAACAATCTCCTCTTCTTCATTTCTTGATATTTTATTGTGCTGCTCTACACCAAACGGGTTTCTCGTTGTTGCCTTGCGTAGTCAGTTGCTCGACATTATTGCCGTCGGCGGTCATCGTGTAAATCTGCGTTCTTCCTCCGCGCGTGGAAGAGAAAACCAGGTGGACGCCGTCGGGCGCCCAGCCCGGATTTTCGTTGCGGCCGGCGCCATGGGTGAGCTGCACCAGTTCGCGGCTGGCTACATCCATGACAAAAATATTGAAGTTTCCCGGCTCGAAGCCGCGGGTCCAGGCAAAGGCAATATGCTGCCCGTCGGGGCTCCATTCCGGATTCACCGCGTCCCCCTCCCCGGTAGTCAATCGGCTCACGTCTGTTCCGTCTATGTTCATTCTATATACTTGCGGCGTGCCGCCGCGACCGGAGACGAACACTAGATCCTGCCCGGTCTTCGGGTTGACCTTGGCTTCCACTTCCAGGGAATCGTCGTGGGTGATGCGGTGCAGATCGCCCCCGTCGAGATCGGTTTCATAGATTTGCGAGAAACTGCCGTTGGCGGTGGAGTAAATGAGTAAGTGGCGGCTGTCGGGCAGAAAATCGGAAGCGGCATTCATGGAAGCGCGTTGGTTATAGTAGACTAACTTGCGCCCGGTCTCAAGCGAATGCAAGTAAATCACCGGCTGGCCCAGGTTTTCTCTTTCCACCCCGAACTTCGCCGCATTCGCGCTGCGCGAGGAGGCGAGCAGCGGGTAAGTGGTGAACGCGATCTTCGTACCGTCGGGAGAAACCGCCGGGAAGGTGGTGATGCTGCGATAGTTCGTGAACTGTTTTTGATCGGACCCGTCGTAATTCATAGACCAGATCTCTTTGTGTCCGCTGCGATTGGACACGAAATAGATCCGGGTGCCGATCAGGCTGGTGGCGCCGAACTGCTTCAGGATATCGGCGGCGAATTGCTCGGCCACCAGGTGCGCGCCCGCTTCATCGAGCGAGCCGACATAGACTTTCCCGATCAACTGCGCCGAGCTGGGTGTGGACTGGCGCACGTCGAACAGCCAGCCGTACAGCACGATCTGATTATTTTGGACAGCGGTGTAGCCGAACGCCAGGTAATTGGAGTTGGGCGGCGGGCCGGACCAATCGGCCATTGCCAAGCCTTGGCCGCCCGATGTGCGGAAGTCGGCGGGCTGCTGCGGGACCTGGAGCGGGTACAGTGTTTTGGGGATCATCTTCAACTGGCCGGATGTTTCCAGGTCGTGCCAAAGCGTGCGATTGAAGACGCCCATCAGGGGCTGGGCCGCGCCGGAGCCGCGGAAATCCGGCACGGAGATAGAGGGCTTTTCGCCCTGTTTGCCGATATCGCGCGTAATCTGCTGTGCTCCAATTATGGCGGAGATCGCCATGGCAATCGAGCTAAGAAAAACGATTCGTTTCATTTCTGCAATTGGAATCGGAGCTCCACGCTGGTGGAGCTTCCGCTGTAGTTGGAAGGAAGAGGGGGGAAAGGCGCGGCATCGTTGACTGCACGAAGCGCGGAATAATCGAGCGTGGTGTTGCCGCTGCGCTGCACGATCTGCGCGTTCTTGACGGTGCCGTTGCGCAGGATGTCGAACGTCACTACCACCAGCGGTAAGCTCTGGCCGGCCAGTCCGTTGGTTTGCCACTTGTCGGTCACACGCTGGACCACCAAGTCGGCATAAGCGCCGAATTCGGTTCCAAACGTGCTGTTCGGGCCCACGCCCACGCCGCCCGCGCCCGGCTTCTGGAACATCGGCGAGTTCGCCGCCGGCGCCAACCGGCTGAACACCTGATTCTCGGGAATCAACTTCGGATGCCACTTCTGCGAAACTTCGCGCTTGGGTTGCCTCTTGGCGGAGCGGCTGGGAATCGGAATGGCGTTCTCGGGAACCTTCACCTCGGGCTTCGGCTGAGGCTTGGGAGTGGGCTGTTGCGGCACTTGCGATTCGGTGTCGTTAGCCACCGGATTGATCTGCCCCGCGCGCGATGGCAGGGGAATCGTTTTCACCGCATTGACCGCCACAGCGGTTCCGGCGCCTGTATTGGGAGATCCCCACACTTGGCGCGAGTGCTCGAATTGAATGCTCGAAACGATCAGCGCGCCGGCGACTGCGGCGTGCAGCAACACCGATTGCAACAGGGGACGGCCGATCGAATCTTCCTGATCCAGGATATCGGCGTGCTGCTGCAGTTCCATGGTTTCGCTTATCGGCGCTTGTCGGACTTGTCTTCGGGCTGCGTGACCACGCTTACGGCCAACTTCGCCTCGCCCAGTTGCGCGACCACCTGCATCGCCTCGCCCCAGGGCGTGCGGCTGTCGCCCTGCAAATAAACGGAGGACGCGTTATGAAACCGCTGATGAATCTCGTCGGCCAGCAAATTGATGTTGGTAGGCTTGCCGTTCAAGTAAGTGGTGCCCTCCTTACTGATGGAAACCACCGGAAGATCCTGGATGCTCTGCTTCACGGGCTTCACCTTGGGCACTTCGATCTGCAGCCCGAACTCCATTACGTGGGCTGTAAGCATGAAAATGATCAACAGCACCAGCACCACGTCCACCAAAGGCACGATGTTGATTTCGGCGAGCGAACCGGAGCCACCGCGGAAGCGCCCGCGCCCGAGCCCACTCGAACCGTTCATTGAAAATGCCATGTCAACGCTCCAAGCTGCGCTCGGTGAGGTTCAAGAACTCGAGCTGGAAATCTTCCATGCGCGCGGCGAATTCGCGGATGGAGTTGTTGAAAATGTTGTAGGCGATGTAAGCCGGGATCGCGGCGAACAACCCCATCGCCGTTGTGATGAGAGCTTCCGAGATACCGGGCGCCACCGCGCGCAGGCTGGCCGCGCCGGCGGTGCTCAACTGCTGAAACGCGTCGATGATGCCCCATACCGTTCCGAACAGGCCAATGAAAGGGCTGACGCCCGCGGTGGTGGCCAACAGGCTCATCTTGCGCTCCAGGCGCGTGATTTCCTCGCTCATGCCGAGTTGCAGCGTGCGCTCGAGCGCCAGCGGATTGGTGACGCTGCCGCGCGATTTCATCTGGCGCGCCACTTCGCTGTATCCGAAATCGAAAACCGTCACCAGAGGCGAGCGGTGGAACTGCGCGCTCGCGGCAGCGATGGCTTCGATGGAGGGCGCTTTGCGGAACGCGCGCAGGAACGAACGGTTGGCCGAGCGCGCGCGCCGGAAGCTGGACCACTTGGAAAGAATCACCGCCCAGGACAACAACGAAAACCCGACCAGGATCGCCAAAACCGCTTTGGGAATTGGACCGGTGCTTTGAATGAGGTCCCATATTTCCAGTTGCAGAAACAGACCGCCCACGCACGAAACTGTCAACTAAGCTCCTTTTCGCCTCGCTGCCATGCGTTTCAGAAAAGCTCTGCCGCTACAAACATGATATCGCGGCGGCGCAGTCACCCGGTTTCACTCCGAAACAGAACTACAGCGTTCTGTTTTATAGGCCGTGCTGTTTTACAGTATGACGCAAAACCCCGTATCTGGACAGGCCTACCCTCCTTTAGACGGATGCAAACCTCGTATAATTTCATCGAGTGTTGCTGGAACTGGCGGTGGAAAACTATGCCGTAGTGGAGCGCGCGCGGGTGCGGTTTCACCCGGGGTTAAACCTGCTGACAGGCGAAACCGGAAGCGGCAAATCCATTGTGGTGGATGCACTTGGGCTGATTTTGGGCGGCCGCGCCTCGGCGGATATGGTGCGTTCGGACGCCGAGCGGGCGCGCGTTTCGGGCGTTTTCGAGGCTCCCGAGGACCCCGTTTTGCGGGAACTGCTGGACCGCGCTGGTGCGCCGGTGGAGGACGGGGAGCTGCTGGTGGAGCGCGAGGTCATGGCCAACGGCAAGTCGCGCGCATTCTTGGGAAATCGTCCTGTAACAATCGCGCTTTTGCGCGAGATCGCGCCGTTCCTGGGTGATATCCACGGGCAGCACGAACAGCAGCAGCTTTTTTCGGCGGAAGCGCAGTTGTACGCCCTGGACGATTTCGCCCGCTTGGAAGACCAGCGCGAAGAAGCCGGTGTTTTGTTCCGGCGCTGGAAGCAGATCGAGGCCGAACTCACCGAGCTCGACCGTTCAGAGCAGGAAAAGCTGCGCATGGCGGATTTGTGGAGTTTCCAGCGCAAGGAAATCGAGAGCGCGGCGCTGAAACCGCGCGAAGATGCGCAGCTCGGTCAGGACCGCGCGGTGCTGCGCAATGTCGCCAAGCTTCAGGAAAACGCCGGTGCGGCCTACACGGTCCTCAGTGGAGAAGAGCATGAAGAACAGGGAAGTGTGACGGCGCAGCTTCGCATGGCGCTCAAGAAAGTGGAAGAGCTATCCCGCATCGACGCCAGCCTGGAGCGTGTCGCGGAGACGCTGCGCAACGCGACCATCGGCGTGGACGATGCATCGGACGCGATTCGTGATTACCTGGACAAGCTGGAAGCCGACCCCAAACGGTTGGACGAAATCGAGTCGCGATTGGCGCTGATTGAACGTCTAAAGCGTAAGTACGGGTCGACATTGGAGGACGTGCTGGCATTTTTGGAAGACGTTCGGGCGAAGATGGAAGCGATTGAAACGGCCGGTGAGCGCAGAGCCAAGTTAGAAGCCGATCTGGCTGGCGCCAGCGCGGCGTATCGGGAGCACGCGGCCACGCTGACAGCGTCGAGGAAAGCCGCGGCGGAAAAACTGGCCAAGAAAGTGGAGACGGAGCTCGATTCGCTGGCGCTCGAAAGCGCGGTGTTCCGCGTTGAAGTGCGCGAGGCGAATTGGTCGGAAAGCGGAACCGACCGCGTGGAGTTCCTGATTTCGGCCAATGCGGGCGAAGAGCCGCGGCCGCTCGATCGCGTGGCTTCGGGTGGCGAGCTTTCGCGCATCGCGCTCGCGCTAAAGACGTCGCTCGGGCAAGCCGCGCGCGCCAACGGCGTCGTGCGCACGCTGGTGTTCGATGAGATCGACACCGGCATCGGCGGCGGCGTGGCGGAAGCCGTGGGCCGTAGGCTGAAGAAGCTTTCCACGTCGAACCAGGTACTGTGCGTGACGCACTTGGCGCAAGTGGCTGGATTCGCCGATCATCATTACTCCGTCGAGAAGCGCGAGGTGAAAGGCCGCACGGTAGCCGAGATCGAAGAACTGAGCGCCGAAGGGCGGACGCGGGAGATCGGCCGCATGCTGTCGGGCCAGAAAGTGACGCCGGAAGCGCTGAAGCACGCCGAGCAGTTGATCCGTTTGGGCGCGGGCGCGGCGCGTAGATGAAGCTGCGCTCAGCCGAGTGGCTGCTCATCTTCTACTTCGGCTACGTGGCCGCGATTGCCACGCGATTTCCGATCGCGCCGCCGATGATCTGGCGGCTGCTGGTTGTTGAGTTGGTGGTCTCGACGCTGTTTCTCGCCCTGGCATACGGCGAAATGCACGAGCACACGATGCTTTTCAGCATCATGCGCGACTGGACTTCGGTGGGGCTGGTCCTGTTCGCCTATCGTGAGATGAATTGGTTCTCGGCGCTCGCGCCGAATCTTGCCTTGGAGCTGAAGTGGGAGGAGTGGGACCGCACACTTCTGTATCCATACGGCCTGCAGCGCACGGTCGAGGCGTTCGGCGTGCTGGGGCCGTTGTATCTGGAAGCCTGCTATGCGCTAGTGTATGCCGTCGCGCCGTTTGTGGTGGCGATTTTGTATATCGAGCGGCGCTTAAACCGCGTCAATGGCGCGGTGTTTTTGTATTTGCTGGGAACGTTGCTCGCTTACGGGCTATTTCCATTTTTTCCCAGTGAGCCGCCGCGCATCGTCTTCGCCGGCGACGATCTGCCCAACTATTTCACCTCGCTGCGCCACCTGAATTTGTGGCTGGTGAACGGGTACGGCATTCATTCCAGCGTGTTTCCCAGCGCGCACGTATCGTCGGCATTTTCAGCCGCGTGGGCGCTGTTTGCGTTCCTGCCGGAGCGCAAACAGTACGGCTGGGGAATGTTGATTTACGCGGTGAGTGTGGCGGTGGCGACCGTGTACGGCCGCTATCATTACGCGGCCGATGCCGTGGCTGGGTTCGCGATCAGCCTGGTTCCCAGCCTTATGATTCTTCTTGCTCGCCCTCTTCGCCTTCGCGGCCTTCTTGGACTGCCTTGAGGCGCTCCTCGCGGCGCTTCGCGCGTTCGGCGGCACGTTTGATGAGTTCGGTGCCGACCAATTCGAGCTTGGCCATTTCTGCGCCGTCGCCTGGCCGAAACGCCCATTTCGTGGAAGCCGGGATGCGGACGATGCGGGTGTAGCCGCCGTTGCGCTGGCCGAATTTCGCTCCCACTTTATCGAACAGTTTTTTGACCGATTCGGGGGTTCGAAGAAAGGCCGCGGCCTGACGCCGCGAGTGCAGCGAGTCGGTCTTGGCGAGGGTGATCATCTTGTCCACCAGAGGCCGGGCGGCTTTGGCCTTGGGAACGGTGGTGATGACGAAATCGTTCTCGATGACGCTGGTCACCAAGCCGCGCAGCAGCGAATCGCGCGAGGCGATATTGCGCTTGAGTTTGTATCCGTTGACGCGGTGACGCATGGCTATTCGGCGACCTCATCCAGTCCCGCGACGTCATCCTCACCGCCATAGTGCGGCAGCGAAGGCGGCGGCGCGACCAGGCGGCCCTGCGCGTCGAACTTCATGCCGAAGCTCAGGCCCAGATTGGAAAGAATTTCCTTGATTTCGTTCAGCGACTTGCGGCCGAAGTTCTTGGTGCGCAGCATTTCGGCTTCGGTTTTCTGCACCAGATCGCCGATGGTCTGGATGTTGGCGTTCTTGAGGCAATTGTAAGAACGGACGCTGAGCTCAAGCTCCTCGACCGAGCGGTTCAGCACTTCGTTCATTTGGCTCGCGCCGCGCTCGGCCGGCTCTTCGGCGGTCTCCGGCAGCTCTTCGAAGTTGATGAAGATCGCCATGTGGTCTTTGAGCAGCTTGGCGGCCTGTCCGATGGCATCCTGGGGAGAAATTGCCCCGTTGGTCCAGACTTCGAGTGTGAGCTTGTCGTAGTCGGTCATTTGTCCTAAACGCGCTGCTTCCACGGCAAAATTCACTTTGCGGACGGGCGAATGCACGGAATCGATGGGGATGTAGCCGAGCGCCAGGTCTTCGTCGTAATTGCGGTCGGCGGCGACGTACCCGCGGCCGGTTTTCAGGCGCATCTCGATGTTGAGCTTGCCGCCTTCGCCGACGGTGGCGATGTGCAGATTGCGATCCAGCACTTCGACGTCGGCGTCGGTTTCAATCTGGCCGCTGAGCACCTGGCCGGGACGGTCCACGCGCAGGCGCGCGATGCGCGTGCCTTCGCCGGTCATCTTGAACGGCACCTGCTTCAGGTTGAGGATGATGTCGGTGGCGTCTTCCACCACGCCCGGGATGGGGCTAAACTCATGCGCTACGCCTTCGATGCGGATGGAGGTGATGGCGGCGCCTTCGATGGAGCTGAGCAGCACGCGGCGCAGGCCGGTGCCGATGGTGGCGCCGAAGCCGCGCTCGAACGGCTGGGCGGTGAACATGCCGTAGCGCTCAGTGAGCGTCTCGGTATTGGCGATCAGCCTTTTGGGCTTTTGAAAACCTTTAAACATAATCTTGTGTCCTCAATTCCTTTTCTTGGGATCCTGGCCCCGCGCGAGCGGCCGCCGGATCGCGTTTTTACTTGGAATACAACTCGACGATCAACTGCTCGTTGAGCTGGATCTGGACGAGTTCTTCACGTTTGGGCTGCCCCAGCACGCGGCCCTTCAAATTATCGCGGTCGACTTCCAGCCAATTGGGCGACGGCGCGTGCGCGGTGGCGTCGCGCGCGGCCAGAATGGTGGGATTGTTCTTGCTCTTCTCGCGCACTTCGACGGTGTCGTTGACCTTCACTTCAAAGGAGGGGATGTTGACCTTGTGGCCGTTCACCAGCAGATGGCCGTGGCGGACGAGCTGGCGCGCCTGGGCGCGGCTGGTGCCGAGGCCCATGCGATAGACCACGTTGTCGAGGCGGCGCTCCAAAGCGTTCAACATGTGCTCGCCGGTGACGCCCTTGGTGCGGAAAGCGCGCTCGAACAGATTGCGGAACTGGCCTTCGAGAATGCCGTAGTAACGGCGGGCCTTTTGCTTCTCGCGCAACTGGAGGCCGTAGCCCACGAGCTTGGGCTTGCGATCCTTGCCGTGCTGGCCGGGAGCGAAATTGCGCTTTTCGATGGCGCATTTCTCGGTGTGGCAGCGCTCGCCCTTCAGAAACAGCTTCATGCCCTCGCGCCGGCACAGCCGGCAAACCGGGCCATTGTATCTTGCCATCAGTTCTACCTTTCTACTTCACAAGGTGCAGTTTACAACGCAGTGCGCCTTCGTCCTGCTTACTCCACTAACAAGGCGCCGCCAGGAGTGGCGACGCGGCACGCACCAGTGCGTGCGCCACAATCAAACTCTACGGCGCTTGGGCGGGCGGCAGCCGTTGTGCGGGATCGGGGTACGGTCCTTGATCGACTTCACTTCAATCCCGACCGTAGCCAGCGCCCGTACGGCCGATTCGCGCCCGGCGCCGGGACCCGAAACGCGTACTTCCACCGATCGCAGCCCGTATTCCTTGGCCTTGTTGGCCGCGGTCAGCGAGGCCTGCTGGGCGGCGAAGGGCGTGCCCTTGCGCGATCCGCGAAATCCGAGCGAACCGGAGCTCGACCACGCCAGAACATTTCCGGCCAGATCCGTAAACGTCACAATGGTGTTGTTGAACGAAGCCTGGACGTGCACCAGGCCATTGGACACCACCTTCTTTTCCTTCTTCTTGAAGGTCTTCTTCTTCGCGGTTTTTGCGGGAGCTTTCGCCATTAGGTTTTGGCCGTCGCTTTCTTCTTATTGGCGATGGTGCCTCGGCGCGGACCCTTGCGCGTGCGCGCGTTGGTATGGGTGCGCTGGCCACGAACCGGCAGCCCGCGGCGATGCCGCAGCCCGCGATAGGAGCCCATTTCGATGAGGCGCTTGATGTTCATCGAGAGCTCTTTGCGCAGATCGCCCTCCACCGACCCTTCGTTTTCGATCAGGGTGCGGACGCGGTTGACTTCGTCCTCGGTCAGGTCGCCGACGCGCTTCCCCGGATCCACGCTCGCGCGATGGAGCAGCGAGAGCGCACGCGTGCGCCCGATCCCGTAAATATACGTGAGGCCGATGGCGGCCCGCTTCTTGGCTGGTAAATCGACACCTGCAATACGCGCCATGTCTTTTCCTTTATTCCTTGGCCTTATCCCTGCCGCTGCTTATGCTTCGGATTAGTGCAGATGACCCGGACCACTCCTTGGCGGTGGATCACTTTGCACTTGTCGCACATTTTCTTGACCGATGCTCGAACCTTCATATTCACTCCCATGCGTCGCCAGGAGTGGCGGCACGCAAGAGTGCGTGCGCCACCACAAAAGCGTGCGCTACAACTTCTTTACGATTCTTCCGCGGCCCGGATCGTGGGGCGATAATTCCACCTGCACTTTGTCACCCGGCCTCACTCGCACAAAATTCGTTTTCGCCGCCCCGGCCGCATGCGCCAGAACCAGCGATTCGTTCTGCAACTTCACCCTCACTACAGCACTCGGCAATAGTTCCACGACAACCGCCTCTACGGCAGTCACGGCCGCGTCAAAACCCACGGCCCGTTGGACGTCACCGCCACGCAATGCTCGAAATGCGCCGACAGTGAATGATCCTTGGTCACCGCCGTCCACTTATCCGGCAGGACGCGCATATCGGCGGCGCCGGCGTTCACCATCGGCTCGATAGCCAGCACCATGCCTTCCTTCAGGCGCGGATTCTCGTTCCGGCGATCCACGTAGTTGGGGACCTGCGGCTCCTCATGCAGCTTGGTGCCGATCCCGTGACCCACCATCTCGCGCACTACCGAAAACCCGTTCTCCACCACGTGCTGCTCC
>JASIGB010000228.1:0-12970 GCA_030045355.1 Bryobacteraceae bacterium | reverse complement strand
GTAAGCGCCCGGATCGTCAATGCTGAACTCGATTTCGAGATGGCCCAGGTCGGGCCGGCGAAAACGTTCGATCACGTGCATCTTTTCGGTGTGCGGGTGCCCGGCGGTGTCGAGCCAGGAACGGTCGTCGAAGCCCACGGTGTCGATCACCAGCGTGTCGCCCTCCCAATGCCCGATCGAGTGTCCCATCCACAGCGGATTGGGATCGGCGGGATGACCGCGGCCATCCAGAAAAACCTGCCGGTGGCTCGGAATGTCATCTTCGAAGAGCATCACCAGCAAAGTTGGAGTCTGGACCAGCTTGAACGGGAACAGCGCTCCGGCATTGGTGATCCCGCGGGGAAGGCAGCGAGCGCCGGGAGCATCTTTTCCATTATTCGCGGCGCGCTCATCGAGTAATTTCTGCGCCCACGGCAGAGGCTCCGGCTTGCCGGGATCTATGGTTCGCTCGGCGTACCAGACACCGGTGAGGTCCGGTTTGCCGTCCGCTGTACGCGGAGCCGGACCCGATGGCGCCGCATGCGGGCTGGTGAGTTGAATCCGGAATTCGCGGCCGTCACCTAAGGTGCCTAACTGGTATTCGAGCAGATGAACGTCCAGGCGTGCCGGCTGCGCTGCGGCGACGGTCACTCTTTTCTTAATTGGATAAAAGCCTGGGGCAACAATGGTCACTTCGTAATCGCCCGGCGGGAGTCCGGTGAGAGTGAACTCGCCCGTCGCGGACCCAGCGATTTTGTGGACCGACTGCGTGGCCGCATTTACGGCTTGAATCTGCGGGCTGGCGACTGCGGCGCCGTCGGAGTCCACCACGGTTCCGCGGATGACACCGTCGCTTTGCGCGAAGGCAGTTATCGCGAACCCAAGCGTGGCGCACGCGAACGCCACAAGCGCGGCCAGCTTCTTCTGCGGCATGGGATTATTATCCGCCAAGTCCGAGCTTCAGCAAGGCTCAGTTCTTCCCCAGCGTGCCTTGAGGACGGGCCGGATCGCCGCCCACTGTGGTGGGGCCCTGAATATGAGGTAAATCCTGGTTGTTCTCTTGACAGATATATTCCATCAGCTCGGTGCCGGCGGGGGCGCGATGAGCCGTGAAGGTCACCTGGAAGGGCTTCTCATACGCTCCTGGGTCGTCAATCGTGACCTGGTTGACCAGCGTGTTGGGACCATGGAATGTGTAACGCTCGACGGTGTGCAGGCGTTCGGTGTGCGGATGGCCTTTGAAGTCGAACCAGAAGCGATCGTTATAGCCAACCGTGTCGACCACCAGTGTTTTTCCTTCGAAGCGGCCGATGGAGTGGCCGTACCAGGTGGGGTCGGGATCGGCCGGGTGGCCGCGGCCATCCATGAAGATTTGACGGTAGGAGTGAATGTTGCCTTCGAACAGGAAAAAAATGTGGGTTGGCGTTTGAACGATGCGCCAAGGATAGGGAGCAATGCGCGGCACGCCGGTGGGCAAGCAGTGGGTCTCGGGATCGTCCTTCGAAAGCTGGCTTTCGAGAATCTTGCGCGCCTCGGGGCGGAGCGGCAAGGACTCGCCGCGCTTCAGACCTGCGGAAATGTCGTCGATCGGGCCGCCGCCTTGATAGATCCCGGAAAAATCGGGCGCCTGGGCGAGAAGCGTCGCGGCGCAGACAAGGAATGGCAGCGCGATTTTCATGGCGTCCAGACCGGACCTATTTGCTGCAACCCTGGCGGGCTTCCTCAAAGCCATCGAACAAGCGGCCCGCGTTGGCGCCGGCTAAGGTTTCCATCCGGTGCGGCTGGCCCTTCTCGACGGTATAGCGCGCGATGGTCCCTTTCGCGCTCAGCCATTCGGCTTCCTGTTTCATTTCGTCGTGCCACATGTAGGGATCATTCTCGCCGACGTACATGAAGACGCACATTTTGGAAATCGCCAGAAGCTTGGCCGGGCTGGGCTCCCACATGTAGCCGGGGAACGCGGTAATCGACAAGAAGTAGTCAGGATTGAGCGCCGCCACGTGAAACGCGGCTATGCCGCCGTTGGAGGGCCCCGCGATGTGGAACTTGTTATGTTCGATCTTGTAATTCGCGAGCATCATTTTCAAAAATTCCGGGAAGATGCGCTCGCCTCCCTCGAAAAACAACTGATCGTTGGGCGCGGCCGGAGCGATCACGATGTAGCCGCGTTTCTCAGCCTCTGGACGCAAGTTGCGGTCGAGAACACTATCGACCATCTTCATCTCCTGGGGACCTCCACCGAAAGCCAGAATGGCAGGGTATGTCTTCGCAGGATCGTAGTTGTTGGGAAGCACGACCTTGTAGTGAACAGTGACGTCGCCGACCTTGGCGGTTTTTTCCAACAGCTCGGCGGCAACGGGCTGGATGGCGAAACTGGCAAGGGCTATGACGAAGGAACATGGCAGCCACTGAAGTCTTGGGTTCATGGACATGATCGATTCTACGCCACCTATAATGACAAAGATTGACCGGGGAACGTCCCAGCTACGATGTGATCGTTTTAGGCGGTGGGAATGCGGCGCTCTGTGCGGCACTGAGCGCAAGCGAACGTGGAGCTCGCGTTTTGGTGTTGGAAGCCGCGCCGCGGGATTTTCGCGGAGGCAACAGCCGTCACACGCGCAACATGCGCTGCATGTCGGCCAACTACGGCGAAGACGAATACTGGACGGACCTGGTGCGCGTGACCGGCGGCCGGACGGATGAGCGCCTGGCGCGAATCGCGATTCGATCGTCGGCCGGGTCGAAGGATTGGATGAAAGAACATGGCGCGCGCTTTCAGCCGGCTCTGGGTGGGACGATGCAGCTCGATCGAACGAACGCGTTCTTTCTGGGCGGCGGCAAGACTCTGCTGAACGCTTATTACGAAGCGGCGGCGGGGCGGGGAATCGCGATTTTGTATGACGCCGAGGTCATCGCGTTGAACTTGGAGGGAGACGTTTTCCGGAGCGCGACAGCACTGGTGAATGGGACTCCCAAGGAGTTTTCCGCGAAGGCCGCGGTGTTCGCCGCTGGTGGGTTCGAAGCGAATGTCGAATGGCTCAAAGAGGCGTGGGGCGAAGCGGCCGATAATTTTCTGATACGCGGGACGCCCTTCAACAAAGGGCGCGTGCTGAAGCTGCTGCTCGAGGCCGGAGCGGCGCCGGTAGGAGATTCCAGACAGTGTCACGCGGTAGCGATCGATGCGCGGGCGCCGAAGTTCGATGGCGGCATCGTTACGCGGCTGGATTGTCTGCCGCTGGGAATCGTCGTCAATCGCGACGGGGTTCGCTTCTACGATGAAGGTGAAGACTTATGGCCCAAGCGCTACGCGATTTGGGGACGGCTGGTGGCCGAGCAGCCGGGACAGATCGCGTGGTCGATCATCGATTCGAAGGTAATCGGGCGATTCATGCCCTCGGTTTTTCCTCCCGTGCAAGCCGGCTCGATGCGTGAACTCGCGGTTGCTTGCGGTCTGCCGTGTGAGGTGCTGGAGAACACGGTGCGGTGCTTCAATCAATCCGTCAGGCCGGGGCGATTCGACCACACGGTCCTGGACGACTGCCGTACGGAGGGCATCACACCGCCGAAGTCGCACTGGGCACAAGCGCTCGACACGCCGCCCTTTTTCGCTTATCCTCTGCGGCCGGGCATCACGTTTACTTATCTGGGAGTGAAGGTGAATGAGTCGGCGAAGGTCGTGATGCAAGACGGGACGGAGGGACAGAATATGTTCGCGGCCGGCGAATTGATGGCGGGAAACATTCTCGGACAGGGTTATCTCGCCGGGTTTGGAATGACGATCGGAACCGTGTTCGGCCGTATCGCGGGAAGCGAGGCCGCGCGTGCCGCCCGCTGAGCGCCCCGCGCAAAACGATCCAATTCGCGAGGGCGATCGTTTGATGACGATCTGCAACTCCTGCCGGTATTGCCAGGGGTTCTGCGCGGTTTTCCCGGCCATGGAGCGGCGCCTCGATTTCTCCGAAGCCGACTTGCACTATCTGGCGAACCTTTGCCACAACTGCGCGGAGTGCTTCTATGCCTGCCAATATGCGCCGCCGCACGAATTCGCGGTGAACGTGCCCAAGGTGTTGGCGGAGATCCGGTTGGAATCGTATCGCGAGTATGGCCGGCCGGGCGTGATTCTTGGCGCAACGGCGACGAGCGCGCTAGCAATTGCTCTGGCCATCGTCGCCCTCATTTTTGTGCCGCATACTCACGGCGGCGATTTCTATGCGGCCGTTCCGCACAGCGTGATGGTCGGCGTATTCGGCGCGATGGGCGTGCTGGTGCTGGTACTTTGGGCCATCGGACTGGCGCGGTTTTGGAAAGACAGCGGGCCGACGCGCAAACTTCGTGTGGCGCCGTGTTTCGCGGCGCTGAAGGATGTTCTGACGTTATCGAATTTATCGAGCCACGGCGCCGGGTGTACGTATCCCGATGAGCGCCACTCCCAGGCTCGGCGCCTTTTTCATCACCTCACCTTCTATGGGTTTCTTCTATGTTTCGCCTCCACTACTGTCGCCGCGGTCTATGACAATGTTTTGGGCTGGAAGGCGCCGTACGCATACCTGAGTCTTCCGGTGATGCTCGGTGCGATGGGCGGAGTGGGGCTGATCCTAGGACCCGTGGGGCTTCTCGCGCTCAAGCTGAGGCGCGATCGAAGGGTGATCGATTCCCGGCAGGACGGCATGGATCTCGCGCTGATCGGGCTGCTGCTGGCGAGTGCGGTCACCGGTGTGGCGCTGATGGCGCTGCGCTCGACAGCGGCGATGAGCCCGCTGCTGGCGATTCATTTTGCGGTGGTGGCCGCTTTATTCGCCACCTTGCCCTTCGGCAAATTCGTACACGGGATTTATCGCTTCGCTGCGCTCTTGCGGAATGCTCTTGAGAAGCGCGACAGCGGTGAGCACGAGAAGCGCGGCGAACGATAGCCACAGCGCGGGCATGGCGCGGCTTCCGGTGGCGCGGATGAGCGCGGTGGTGATGGCCGGCGTGAACCCGCCGAAAAGCGCGGTCGCCAGGCTGAAGGCGAGTGAGTACCCCGTGGTGCGCACGCTCGGGGGCATGATTTCGGTGAGAAACGGCACCATCGCGCCGCTGCAACTGGCAAAGATAATCGAGAACCAAAGTTCCACGAACAACAGCTTGGCCGGCGTCGGCGTGGCGACGAGCCAGAGGTACAGCGGCGTGGCAGTGACCAGCGCGGCGGCGGCTGAGATCGCGAGCACGGGCCGGCGTCCCACTTTATCCGACAGCGCGCCCATCACGGGCACCAGGATGAAATTGGAAGCTCCGACGCACAACGTGATCAGAAGATCCTGGCGCGCGGCCAGATGCAGAACACTCGACCCGAAGGTCGGCGTGTACGCCGTGATCATGTAAAAACTGACGGTTGTGAGGACGGAGAGCATCGTTCCTAGAACGACGATCCGCGCGTGGGACAGCATCGTGGTCCAGATCTCCCCGACAGACGGATGGTGTCTGCGCGCGAGAAACACGCCGGTCTCCGGCAACGAGCCGCGAATCCAGAACAGAAAGGGAATCAGCAAGCATCCGATGAGCAGCGGCGCGCGCCAGCCCCAGCGTGGGGCAACCGTCAAGCCCAGCAAAGCGGCAAACATGACGGCGGTCTGCTGGCTGGCCGATTGCCAACTGCTGTAGAAGCCTCGGCGGCCAGGCGTCGCGATTTCGGCCAGATAAACGGAGGCTGCGCCCACTTCGACGCCGGCGGAGAAGCCTTGAATCAGGCGGCCGGCCAGTACGATCGCAGGAGCGGCGATGCCGATCGTCGCGTAACCGGGAGTGCAGGCTACCGCCAAAGTGCCGGCGGCCATCAGCGCGAGTGTGAGGATCAGGCCTTGGCGGCGACCGTGCCGGTCGACGTAATTGCCCAAAACGATGGCGCCTAACGGCCGCATCAGGAAACCGGCGCCGAAGGTGGAGAGCGAGAGCAGCAGGGACGCAAATGCGTCGGAGCTGGGGAAGAACGTGCGGCCGATGTCGGCGGCATAATAGCCGAACACCATGAAGTCGTACATCTCAAGGAAATTTCCGATGGAGACGCGAACCACGGGACCAGCCGCGGAAATGATCTTTCGCCCGGGCAAAGTGCAGTCATCGTAGCAGAGGTTCGATGGGCGGTGTGGGTGGGCGACGGCCTGGGCCGCAGGGCGGGACTGTTCGAAAAGGGACGCGCGGGATGACGGCAAAAGCGGAACCGTACCAAAACTCCCAGTACGTACCAAACGCGAGAGCCTTCCGCCTGCTTAACACGGAATGCAAGACTAGTGCGAGTGGCTCGAATACTCACGAGTGATGGCATAGTGAGTCCAGCGCCCGCGCGCGCCGCCGGAATACGGGCGAGCTCCTGGTCCAGAACGGCCGCGGTGGATTTTTTTCGCGGCTTGGGATTATGGGCCGTTTACCTGGATCACATCACGCCGAACATTTTGTCGCATCTCACTCCCTGGCGTTTCGGCTTCAGCGATTTTGCCGAAATTTTCGTGTTCCTGTCCGGTTTCATCGGGGTTGCTTCTTACCAACGCGCGTTCGAAGCCGGGAATCCCGGCTCGGTTCCCAAGAAGCTGGCTCGACGCATAGGGCGGCTTTATGTGGCGCATGTGATTTCGCTCGGTGTGTCGATGATGGTGTTGGCTGTACTCGCACGGCACGGTATTCGCGTGGGCGACAGCGAACTATATGTGTGGATGCAGGACCCAGCGCGCTATGCGCTACGGGTACTTACGCTCACCTGGGCGCCCGTCGCCTTTTCGCTGCTACCGCTGTACATCGTGATTTCGCCCATCCTGCTGCTGGCCACCATCGGCCTGCGGCGTGCTCCCGCGCTCACCTTTATCGCTTCGGGGGCGCTGTGGCTTGCCTGCCAGATTCCGGCGATTGACGCGCGAGTGAGCGTGCCGGTACTGTATCTTCATCCGCTGGCCTGGCAATTTCTCTTCGTGCTCGGAGCGGGCGCGCGATTTTACTCGGACGGCTTGCGAAAGCTGGCCCTCTCGCCCTGGATCGTGCGAAGCGCCGCCGTGATGGTAGCCGCATCGCTCGCCTTGCGATGCGTTTCACTGCTGCATCACGTCCTGCAAGTGATACCGGATCCGCAATGGATTCCCGGAACGGTGGCCGGCAAGCAGCACCTGGCGTTTTACCGCTTGTTCCATTTGTTGGCGCTGGCCGTGGTGGCTCATGCATGGGTAACCGCGAAAGGGCTCAAGTTCAAGTCGACGTTCGCCCGCGTGGTGGCGGCATGCGGTGCTGACTCGCTAGTGATTTACTGCATCATTCTGGTGCTGGACATCGGAGCGAACCTGCTGCTGGCGGTATCGCACGGCGGAATATTCTTACAACTCCAACTCAGCCTGTATGGCATCGCGCTGTTCTGCGGCACGGCGTGGCTGCGCCGGCGCAAATCGCACGCTGAGCTCTCTGGAGCGGCGCCGGAAAAAGCGATCCTGGCCGCGGCAGCCGGCGCCGGCCGCGCGCGATAAGCGGCTTCTCAAGCTCGCTACCGAGGTCATGTAGCCGGCCGATATTCGCGGCGCGCAGGGCGAGCCGTTTCTGGACAGATACCCGATTAACCGATTTTGCCCCAGGAAGTAATCCGGCTGGGAATGATTTGGATAATCGGCGCGTCGTCAGGAAGCATTTCCGGAGAATATTGTGGGTACTTGGCGCGAAGATTGCGAATCGCCGAGGCGCGGCGCTGACGCGCTGAATCCGGGATCAGTTTCGCGTTCCCACGGATGAGAACATACCAGAGCTGTGTCCAATCCTCGTCGTATTCATCGATTAATAGTGCTGCGCGGGACACCTCACGGATGTTTCGCACGCGTACCAGCCGCTGGGAGGGAACCCGTTTGGGTTTTCGATCCACCGCCGTGAAAAAAACCTTGCCGTCGTAAGCAAAACAGATCGGTACGATGTGCGGCCTTCCCTTTGCATCCATCGTGGCCAGCCTGGCAACTGGCGCGAGCGTGATTTTTTTCCGGAGGGCGGCGGAGATCTGTTGCCGCAGCATGCATCCTCAGTGGACCAAGCGAGCGTAATCGTCGAGCACTTTCATGATTTCGTCGCGAGTCACATCGGGGATCGCAAGCACCGCGCGTTGGAGACCCGCCTCACGATATCCGGCCAGTACCGCCTCTTCGGGCGGCGCGGCAAATGCGCTGATCGATAGCGTCGAGTAATCGCGTCCCGCGGCCGCTGCCGTTTTTTGCAAGCGCGCCACCGCTTCCTTGGGGTTGAAGCCTGCCCTGGCGATGGGCAGCCAGCCGTCGCAGAATTCCACGACGCGCTTCAGCGTATAGTCGCTGGAGCCGCCAAGAAGGATGGGCGGATGGGGGCGCTGTAACGGCTTAGGGTAGGACCAGACCGGATCGAAGTTCACCATCTCTCCATGGAAGGATGCCTCCTCCTGGGTCCACAGCGCCTGCATCGCCAGAATCCGTTCCCGCATGAGTTTGAAGCGCGTTTCGTAGCGCGCTCCGTGATTCTCCATTTCATCGACATTCCAGCCCCCGCCGATGCCGAACAGGAACCTGCCGTTCGATAGCCGGTCGAGACTCGCGACGCACTTCGCGGTTACGATGGGGTCGCGTTGGGGGACCAGGCAAATGCCGGTGCCGAGCAGGATCTTCGTGGTGGCAGTGGCGGCGAACGATAGCGCAACGAACGGGTCATGCGTATGGGAATAAGCTTTTGGCAACTCTCCGCCGCCAGGATAGGGAGTCCGGCGGGACACCGGAATGTGCGTGTGCTCGGGAAAGAGCAACGAGTCGAAGCCGCGCTCCTCAGCCGCGCGCGCCAGCTCGCGGATATCGATGCCATAGTCGGTTGGAAAGTAAGCCACACCAATGTGCACTGTTCAGTCCTCCAGAATTTGCTCGCTCTGTCCTTTCCACTTTGACACGCCGGGTAGCGATGTGGGGATCTGCAGCAGACAAAGCCGGCGAGGGTCATCCCACGATCGCCACGCTCGACCTGGGATCCCGCGAGCGCCTGATCTTCTTGGCGAGAACCCGATTCCACCACATCAGAGCGCCGGTGACTGCCAGGATCGCCGGCACGAGTCCCATGACGGCCCAAATTGCCTCCGTCACTGCATTGAACCGTCCGAAGTGCAGGGCGGTGAGCCAATAACGAACTGCGCTGCTCAGAGCGAAGTCGAGCGCCCCGGGAAAGCAAAGCTGAAGGCCTGAGACGCCCCAGATCAGCACGAACAAGTAACCCCAGAAGCCGATCGCGCTGTGCACGTCCCAATTGAAGCGGGCCGGGCGCGCGCGCCAATGGACACGCGTGCTGCGACGCCAGTTCTTGATTCCCGGCCACCAGATCACCGCGCCGGTGAGAGACATCAGCACGAGCAGCAAGGCGCCAAGGCCGTTGAGGATGCGGCCCGCCAGCCCGAGGAGCAGGTTGTCATGCAGGTCGGCCAGCCAGTTGAGAGCGCGGTCAGCTAAAGGTGTTGGATCACCGAGATCAGCGCCCGAGTAAGGATCGAATATCCGCTCGATTCGGTTGCCGCCCGTTGCCAATATCACTGCGTACGGCTGGCCCGGCGTCCGTGGGGCTGCGACGGCGAGTACCTCGCGGGAAGGGTAAGTTTGCTCTGCGCGCCGCTCGATATCCTGCGCGCTCAGCATCGCGCGACCGTTCGCGGTGATGACCGACTGGCGCACTCCTTTTTCGATCTCCCGGCGGAACACGATGGCGCTACCCGAAATGCTGACGGCGGCAATGTAAAGGCCGGCGACGATTCCTGCCCAGAGGTGGATCTGGAAGAGAACTCTGCGAGGCCTCAGGCTCCGCGGCCGTTCCGTCCAGCGTCGCCATGGTCCCATCGCGCCGGGCACATGACCATTTTCCCCCAATGGGCCGGCACGCGAAGGACGGAAGACGGCCGTCGCCACGATTCAAAGTCCCATTCGCCGCGCGCATGTTCGAGAGACGAAAGTGTCAAATATAAGCGCCGCCCAGCACGACCTGACTGAGTAACTTCGTACTCGGCGCAACCAGCGCCTTAGAATCACAAAACGCTGTCGGAATCGAGGATACTCGCCAGAACGAAGACCGGAAAATTGGGAAGGGGGCAAGGCAACGTAAAATCCCCACCCTCCGCGCCGTTTCGCGAAGGGCGGGGAAGAACCAAGGTAGCGAAGACGAACTGGCAATTACCTGTTGAACGGGTTGAACGGGTTGAACGGGCCGCCGTGGCAGTTGGCGGAGCCTTTGTCGCTGTAAGAAGCCGGACCGGTTGTCTGTGCGGGATCCTTCAACGCCGACTCGTAATCCCACGCGTAGCCGTTCGGATTGAGCGTCAGGCTCATCACACCCCAGAATTCCCCGGTTGCGGCCTCGAGATTCTGTTGGTTGTATATCGCGTCGTAGTCCGTGCTGGAGGTGGGTGTTTCGTCGACCGTATCGAGCGTCTCGCCGCCGGTGCCCACGATGAATTCCCGTATGCCATTTTGTGGATCGGGAGTTCCGAGCCAGGTGCCGGTGACACCGGCGACAGAAGTGTCGGAAGCATCGAAGTAGGGCTTAATCGGGGCGTAACGGGCATAGAGGTGGTCGTGTCCGTTCAGCACCAGGTCGGCGCCAGCCTGGTAGAGCAGTTGCCACCAGTTCCCCGCGGTGATGCCCTCTTCGGTGAGGCTGTCGGCCGCGCTGTACGTGGGCTGGTGCCAGTAGGCGAGTGTGCACTGGGAATGATTCGCGGCGAGATCGTTTTTCAGCCATTCGGTTTCAGCGGCAAACCAAGAGCCGGATGCCGAACAGCCGCCCGGCTGCGTCTCGCACTCTATATTCAGCGAGATCAGGTGCCAGGAGCCCAGATTGTAGGAGTACCAGCCATCTCCGACTCCGACTGGGGCCGCGCTGCCGGCCGCCGGGCCGTTCGCATATACTGCGGTTCCGAGTCCGCCCGACTGCTCGAAGTGTCCCGCCAGTCCATCCGAATTCGGCACGGGTTGGGTGAAAGTGCCGCCGGTGTCCGGGTTGCCGCTGACTGTAGCCATCAGAATACTGCCAGCAGGAGTCACAACATTACCAGCGGTGCTGCTGGTAGTGTTGATCTGGACGCCGTTGAAGTAGGAAAAGTAGCCGTAGCCTGCAACGCCGATCGCACCGTGCTCCGTATAAAACTCGTGGTTGCCAGGAGCGGGCCGCGTGATAAATTTGAAAGCACCATACGTCAAGTCGTAGGAGCTCTCAAAGTCCGAATATTGTCCTACCTGGTATTGCTCATCTCCGACGAGCGCGACGGCGTCAGGCTTGATATTCTCAATCTGCTGCGCGGTGGCCGCCTGCGATGCCAACAGATTTTGATTGGTGTCCCCGGCGCAGTTTTCACCCGCCTTCTCACCGGGGAGCTCTTCCTCGCCTGGCTGGCAGGCGACGTCGCCAACCACCACCAGCACAGGCGCTGAGTTGCCCGTCGTCGCGTAAGGCCATGTATTGCCGTTGGAATTTGGATACTGTGCCTTGGCCCCAGGTGCAAATGCCAGCACCGCGGCGGCCGCTCCCATGAGCACTGCCGCTCGGAACCTTTCCCGGATCGTCTTCATGCAGTTTCTCCCTTTCGGACTTGTAGTTGGATAGTTGCCAAGCTGCTGAGTGTATCCGTTCCATATTTCGTTTGTATGTCGAACGCGTGAGAAAGCTGTATCAGAGATTATTTGCGAGGTGTTTGAACCACCAGCAAAACGGTTTGTACAGGATGCGGTGCTCAGGCGTAGCGAAACAGCGCCATGAAACCAAAGTCCATGTGCGGTTGGATATGGCAGTGAAACAGCGTCAAGCCCGGCTGGGCGGCGACCAGATCCACAGTGGCGCGTCCAAATGCGGGCACGATCACGGTATCTTTCTTGATGCCGGCCGTCGGCTTGCCGTTGAGCTCGACAAGCTCGAACAGGTGCCGGTGCATATGCAGGGGGTGAGAATCGTCACTGCGATTATGAAAGACCAGCCGGTAGCGCCGTCCCTGCCGGAACACGAATTCGCGTTCATGCGGATATTCCTGGCCATTGACGAGCCAGTGATTGATCCCCTGGTGTCCGCCGGGCACTTTTTCAAAGACCATGTCGATGGTTTCGTCGGGCGCGGGATGCGGTGCGGTGGTGCCAAAAATTGTGTAGTCCCAGCGCGACTTCGGAGGCGGGGTCCATCGCGCGCGCTGCTGTTGATTGGCGTACTCCACCACGATGCCCATGCCGGATTGCCGCGCGACATTGCGGAGCTCTCCTAAAATCCACACGCCCGGCTGATTCATCTCCACGATCGCATCCACGCGCTCGCCGGGGGCGATCTCAATCACATCTACCGGCTGAGGCGCGGGCACGGGATTGCCGTCCAGAGCAATCACCTGAAACTTGTGGCCGGGAAGAGCCAAGCGATGAATTTGCGCGGCGCTGGCGTTGAGCAGGTGCATCAGGATACGCTGACCCGATTGCACGCGGAGGGGGTCCCCGGCTCCGAGCATTTTGTCGTTGATTGAGTAAAGAGGAGCGCCGACTTCGAGCCCGTTGGGACGCGGGTCTAGCTGGGCGGGTTTTTCGGGCATCGGGTCGTTGGGATCCGCCGTCTGCTCGTCCTGATCCATCGGGGTCAGATAATATTCCCACTCACGCAGCGCCAGGAAGACCTCTTGGTCGTAGAGTCCCGGGTCATTCGCCGGATCGATCATGAAAAAACCGAACTGGCCGGTATAGGCGCCCCGATGCAGATCCAGCATGGCCGCGGTATGCGAGTGGTACCATCGGGAACCCGCCGGCTTGGCCACGAATCGATAGCGCCGGCGGCCATGCGGAGGCACCGGGGGTGTACCTTCTTCCTCCGCCCCATCCACGTCCGAGGGAACGAACAAACCGTGCCAATGCACGTATTCGGGAACGTCCGTGTCGTTCACCACGTCGACGGTGACGTGCTGGCCCTCGCGTACCCGCAGGAGTGGACCGGGGACTGTATCGCTGTAGCCGATCGTGCTGATTGCAACTTGCGG
>JASIGB010000227.1:0-5042 GCA_030045355.1 Bryobacteraceae bacterium | reverse complement strand
GCTCTCAATGCTGCACGGCTCCGTTTTAGGCCAATTCTGATGACGGCCTTTGCGTTCATCCTGGGCATGCTGCCTTTGTGGGCTGCTGACGGAGCCGGCGCGAGGTCGCGCCGCGTGCTAGGAACCGTCGTCATCGGAGGAATGCTCGCCGCAACCCTGATCGCAGTCTTCATCATTCCTGTGACCTTTGTCGTGGTCGAGCGTGTCGCCCGCATATTCCGAAGAAAGCAAGAAGGAGCGCCGGCATGAAGATCTCGCCAAAATACCTCCTCGCGGCGCTGCCGCTCATTCTCACTGGATGCCTAGCCCATCTCCAATACACACGTCCCATGATCGACATGCCGGCCGTTTACCGGGGTGACTCCACGCCTGCTGGTGGGCCAGCTTCGTTTGGCGATGCGAAATGGTGGGAAGTTTTTCAGGACGAGAAGCTACAAGAGCTAATCCGCACCGCACTACAAAAAAACTACGACGTGCGCATTGCAGCCTCGCGTATTGTTCAGGCACAAGCGCTATGGAGGATCACTCGTGCCGATCTGTTCCCTATGGTTACTGGAGACGCTGGCATTGCATCGCTGCGCTCGGCCCAAAACAAGATCGCGCCGGCATACAGTTTGAATGCCGAGCAGCTCGATGTTTCCGTGGCCTGGGAGCTGGACTTCTGGGGCAAATACCGGAATGCAACGGAGGCCGCGCGCGCCCAGCTTCTTGCTTCCGAGTGGGGAAGGCGCGCCGTCATATCGACCTTGGTTGCTAATGTCGCCTCGGGGTATTTTCAGTTGCGCGAACTCGATCTGGAGCTCGAGATCTCCAAACGGGCGCTGGCCTCCCGGCAGGATTCTCTTCGACTGGTTTCATTGCAAGAGGAACACGGCGATACTTCGCTCATCGATGTGCGTCAAGCCGAGCAATTGGTGTACACGGCGTCGTCTCAGATTCCCGATCTGGAGCGGCGGATCCAGCAGCAGGAGAACGCTCTCAGTGTTCTGCTGGGCCAGTATGCCGGCCCTATTCCACGAGGCCAAACGCTGACGGAGCAAGCCCGCCTCCCCGAGATACCCGCAGGTTTGCCTTCGTCGCTCTTAGAGCGCCGGCCCGACGTCGTCCAGGCTGAACAACAGCTCGTCGCACAACACGCGCAAGTGGAGGTGGCGCGCGCGGCATTCTTCCCGCAAATCTCCCTGACTGGGATCGGCGGCACGCAGAGTGCGGCCCTCACCGGCCTTTTCACAGGCCCCTCGGGTCTCTGGAACTTCGCGGCCGGCTTAAGCCAGCCCCTGTTCACCGCGGGTAAATTGAAGGCGAACCTAAAGCTGGCAGAGGCGCAGCAGCAAGAGGCGAATCTGGAGTACGAGCAAACAGTGCAAGAGGCGTTTCGGGAAGTGTCGGATGCATTGATCGCCGATCGGAAATCGCAGGAGTTCCGCGCTCAACTGCAGTTACTCAAGGCCTCGGCTGCCGATGGCTCTAGACTCTCGACGTTGCGCTACAAAGGCGGCGCTACCAGCTATCTGGAAGTCCTGACAAGTGAAACAAACTACTTCTCGGCGGACCTGAATCTGGCTCAGGCGCGCTTGAGCGAACTGCAGGCGATGGTGCAGCTTTACAAGGCCCTAGGAGGCGGATGGCAAGAACAGGCGTCTGGAAGCGAATCCAAATGACATACCCACCGCGGATAGCGCTGCTCATAGTTTCGGGGCCGTCTGTGGCATTCTGATCTGGGAGCCTGTCATTTAATCCATTCTGTTTTCATCCAATGGCGGGCGAACTGCCAATAGCGGTTCACGGTGACCGTCGCGCAACCCAGCTGTTGCGCGATTTCCTCGGCCGTCCGTCCTTCGAAAACCTTGAGTTCTACCACGGTGCGGATGACTGGCTTGATCGCTTCCAGGCGCGACAGCAACTGCTCCACTTCAATAAGACTGTTGTCGGATTCCGCGAGAAGATCTTCCCACACTGGAACCTTCTGGGCCTTGTACGACAGTAGTCTGGCGTGGTGAATCAGCAACCGTTTCATAATCTGTCCCGCCAGGCCTAGAAATGCCGCTTTGTCGTTGGGATGTTCAGCTTCCGACGGCCGGAGTGCCTTGATCTTGGTTAATTCCAGATAAAGCTCGTTTACGAGAAGAGTGGGTTGCCAGCTGTGGCCTTGACGCTCCCCCCTCAGTTGGCCCGCAGCCAGACGCTTCAGCTCGGGATAGAACAGGTCCATCAATCGCGCCGCGGCGTCGCCATCGCCCTCCCGGAAGGCGGCCATCAGTGACGCGATTGACTTTTGTGCTGAAGGTACCACGAAAACTCAGTGTACTGGAAAAGCGGCTCTCCGCATAGGCGTGACAAAGGCTTATTGGGCTCCGTCCGTCACGCTTTGTCATGGGCTTGTGATGCCAATTGCCCGTTTGGGGTCGGCTCGCGTGGCGCGATTCCCAAATGTTTTTCAGTTAGATGATCAGTTTTTCCGTCCTGCTCGCCCCTTATTATGCAAAGGAATCAAACCCCATGAAAACGCAAGCGATCAGCGAAACATCCTACTCCGCACTGGAAGGCTTGCTGGGGCCTTCACAGGTGGACCGCAACCTAACGTTGGTATCCTCACGCGGGAGACAGTCTGTTATGAGCAATTCCGAGCGTTCAGCCCGGGCTCCATCGCCGGCCAAGCAGATGCAGCAGGTGATGGATCTGGTGCCACACCACATGTTCCTGCTGGAGTGCGATTTCTCGGACTGTTTTGAAAATCGGCCGTCCTACGACTATTTCGGAGCTTTAAGAGGGATCTCTCCTGAAGAGCGCATCCTGGAATTTACTCATCCGGACGACGCAGAGCGAATCCTCGATGCGTATCGCAATGCGCTGGTGGACGAGGTGCCGTTCGGCGAAGAGTGCCGCTTGCGGCGCAGCGATGGTAATTACCGCTGGTTTCTCGTCAGTGTTTACCCATTATGCGACGAGCAAGGACACATCGTTCGCTGGTGCGGCCTTCGGATCGATACACACGACCAGAGGCAGCTGCTAGAGGACAGCACCAAGGAAAATATTGCACTGCGGGAAGAAATCGACAGATCGTCGATGTTTGAGGAGATCGTGGGAACGTCGCCAGCTTTGAAAAGTGCCCTGGCACGGATCGCCAAAGTCGCGCCCACAGACTCTACCGTTCTGATCACCGGGGAGACGGGCACCGGAAAAGAGCTGGTCGCGCGCGCAATTCATAAACGGTCCTCGCGCGCCTCTCGCCCCTTCATCAGCGTGAATTGCGCCGCGATTCCAAAGGATTTGATCGCATCGGAACTATTCGGCCACGAGAAGGGCGCGTTTACCGGAGCGTTGCAGCGGCGCATCGGCCGTTTCGAGCAAGCCGAAGGGGGCACCATTTTCCTGGATGAGATCGGAGAACTACCGGCCGAGACCCAAGTGGCATTGTTGCGGGTTCTGCAAGAGCGCGAATATCAACGGGTCGGTGGCACGTGCACCTTGCGCTCGAATGTGCGCGTGATCGCCGCGACGCACCGGGATTTACCGGCCGCTATTTCCGCCGGGACATTCCGTAGCGACCTGTTCTACCGGATCAACGTGTTCCCGGTTGAGGTGCCCGCGCTGCGCGAACGAACCGAAGACATTCGGCTGCTGGTTGAATATTTTATCGACCGTTTCGCCAGCAAAATGGGTAAGAACGTGCGGACCATCCAAAGGAGGACCATGGACCGGCTGCAGTCGTATCCATGGCCTGGCAACATTCGCGAGCTGCAAAATGTGATCGAACGTTCCATGATCGTCTGCGATTCGGACGAATTCTCAGTAGACGAGAGTTGGCTCTCTCACGAGGTCCGAGCGAACCGGCCGCTGACGGATACGCTCGCCGCTCAGGAGCGAGAATTGATCGAGGCCGCTCTCGCCGAAACGCGCGGGCGGGTATCCGGGCCATCCGGCGCCGCTGCCAAGCTGCGCATGCCCGCATCGACGCTCGACTCCAAGATCAAGTCTCTGAACATCGACAAGCGCCGTTACCAGGTTTGCTAGTAAATCCGCGGGTGAGGCGAGCCCTTTCTGATATCGTGGAGGGCGAGGCTTTGATGGTCGGCGCCGTCGTCTTCGCGTTCCTGTCGCAACCGGCGCTCCATGTGGCATCGAAGCAGGTCAGGGAACAGAAGCCAGCCTACACGATCCTCGTCAAGTACCCCGAAATTTCGGGCGTCCCGGATTTCAACTCAGCGGTCCTCAAAGTCGTCGACCCGATGATAGATCGATTCAAAACCGGCTTGCAGAAAGCTCCTTCCGCCAATGGCCCTGCAGCGAAGGCATACCTGAACGGTTCCTATACAGCGACAGCTCTGAAGTCCGGTATCGTCAGCGTCTTGCTCGAATGGGACGAGTATGACCCTCCCGCCGCCCACCCCGCCGGCGGCATGGCCAGCATCAACTACGACGGCCGGACCCGGCGGGTGCTCCAGCTTTCAGACCTCTTCCAGCCCGGCACGGATTATGTCTCGCGCCTCTCGCAACTGGCGATCGATTCTCTGAAGCGGCGGCCCAATGCGAATGAAGCTTTAATCCGCCAGGGGGCCGGTCCGGTGGGAGACAATTTCAAGGTCTTCACGCTCAGCGGCACGGCGTTGGTGCTGCACTTCCCCACATACCAGGTGGGCACGCGCGTGGACGGCCCGCAACGGGTGGAGATTCCGCTCGCCACGATCCGTCCGCTGTTGCGGAAATAACTGCGCACCGGAATGCAAAAAGCCGCCGAGGGGTTACCTC
Source organism: Bryobacteraceae bacterium (assembly GCA_030045355.1). Taxonomy (GTDB): domain Bacteria; phylum Acidobacteriota; class Terriglobia; order Bryobacterales; family Bryobacteraceae; genus Palsa-89. The sequence goes on along the minus strand of JASIGB010000227.1, from coordinate 293 downwards.
GGCGGCTGAATACATGGGCTGTTGGCTCTTAATTCGTGCAGAATGGTGCGCCGCCGCCATTTTGCCCTGACCTGAGCGTCAGGACGCGTGGCGGAGTCGGGGTCCAATATTGGCTGTAGAAGAGCTGGTCCGGGATGAGACCAGCTCCGCCGGCCAGAAATCCATTGACCAAGGTCGGAGATCCAATCAGATCATTCACGAGGTCTTGCGAGGGAAAGGAGAGTGTGGGGAAATCAGCCCCGGGGGGGAACAGGGGATTCCCAGGTGTCATACTCGTCTGCGTGAGGATGTAC
>JASIGB010000226.1:0-11867 GCA_030045355.1 Bryobacteraceae bacterium | reverse complement strand
GGGTACTTGCGCGACAACGGCGTGCCCTTCAGCGCCAACGCCGTCCTCACCGAATATTACGATCTGCACCGGCGCGGCAATGCAGATTATCTGGTTCAGACCCAAATCGTCGAAGATCCCCAGTATCTCGACGCGCCTTGGGTGGTCAGCAGCCACTTCCGCCGCGAGCCTGACGGCTCGAAATGGGACTCCGAGGCCTGCGAGCTGCTGCTGCCGAATACTAAGTAAACGCGTACCACAGCGCCAGTCCCGCGCTGGCGATCGCAACCGAGGCGACCAGGATCGTGACCAAACGGCCAGCGTCGATCCGGTCCGCGACCCTTGTTCTCGCGAAAATCAACCCCAGAACCACAAACAGCGCCAGGTCGAACAATCCCTGCGTGGTCCAATCGTGCCCGGCAATCGACTTCATGAAGGCCTTCAGCGGCGCGGAGGCATCTTTCGTGCAGGCCAGCGCCGTATTCACGAGGAAGGTGATGGCGGCGGCGAGCGCGAACCCCGACGTGGCCGCCGGGAGTTTCTTAACCTCACCCTCCATGGTGCAGCAGCGCCACCTTCACGCCATGATCGATGATCGCGCCCGCGCCTTCGAGCGCCAGGCCAGTCAGCGCGGTCAGCCCCGCGATGCATTGCACCAGCGGCCGCGCCGTGGGATTCAAATCCAGCCGCTCGCGGGCGCACAGGGGAAGCAAAAACGCGAGCAATGCCGTGATAAAGAACAGGTGTTCCTTCGTTTCCATGAAGACGTTGTGTGCGAACGGCCAGGGTCCGGTGAGAATCAGCGCTCGTTCTGGCGGATAAAAGTGCAGATACCAATACCCGCCGCAGATCCAGGCCAGCGCCATCGAAATCGCCGTGAGAAGGGACACTAGGCGAATCCGGCTCGCGTTATCCGGCCCCGCGTGCAGCGTCTCCACGAACACCCATAGCGCCGCCAGACACCCTGCGACGCCGAACGCCGCGTGGCTCAACAGCAGAACATCGCTCGCCGCCACGTTCATAGCACTCCCGGCGCCGCCATGCGGCTGAACGACGCGCCGTCGGCAGGTTTGTCCTTGTCTTCGGGCTTGTCTTTATCCTCCGGTTTCTTCTTGCCCCAGGTCCAGTACAGCCCGAGGTAGGCGTAGTTCTCCGTTTGGCCGATGGCGCTGTGGCCGTAACAGAACAGCAACTGAAATCCCGGATCGCGGAATTTGTAATAGCCGCCGAAATCCACCAGCGTCGCCGGCCGCGTCTGCGGCGCCAAAGGACCCTCCGGCCCGTGAGAAAAAACTTCCGTGCCCAGCGTCCACTTCTTCCCGATATCGCGCTGCAGCAGCCAGCCCGCGAACGCGTAATTATGGTAGCCGGGTACGCTGAACACGGTTGCGCCACCGCCGCCATACGTGGTCCACGGGCCGAAGCTTTTCTGCGCCCACAGCGGCACTTTGTACCAGGTCTTGCCCACGCCCAGTCCCCGCGGAGCGCTGCCCGTCGGAAGCTCGAACATGGTGAACGTGCCGATCTGCGGCCGGTGCTTGCCCTCCTGCACGAAGCGATATTTCACTCCCAGTTCGGTATCGCCGATGCCGAAAGCCCGCGCGCCCTGGGCTGGAAAAATCGCCGCGGCGTTCACAATGAGATGCAGATGCAGGTTCGGCGCCGCGCCCCAGTTAAATTCCACCGCCGGGCCTTCGGTGTCGGTCTCGATCGGCGTTCCGTCCGACGACGCGAACGTATAAAACTCGTAGTTCTGATATTCAATCGGCTCGGGATCGTCGGTCTGAAACGGGGGACCGGCCATCAACATCGCGCTCGCCGCGAGTAGCCCGGCGATCGTCGTCCATACCCTTCTTGCCTTCATGCAGCTCCCCGAAGAGTTCACCTACTTTGACTTTCATCGCCCGCAGAGCTTTCCGGCCCAATGGCGTCGCCCGATACACTTTGCGCGTCGCTTGGCCGCTGCGCTTCTCGGTCGATCGCAGGTATCCCCGCTTCTCCATCGCGTGCAGCATGGGATACAGCGTCCCCAGGCTGATCCGGTAGCCGTGCCGCGCCAGCTCCTCCGCCATTTCCAGTCCGAAGATCGGTTCTTCGACGGCATGGTAGAGAATGTGCAGCCGGATTAGCCCCGCATACAAGTCCCGGAACTCAAAATCGATGTTGCTATCGTGTTTCGATATCGACATTCGATAGCGACTCCAGTCTATGCAATTCCGCTGTCTCCGTCAAGGGTCTGCTTGGCATACTGGTTCTGGAGGTGAGCATTGTCCGTACATTTTATCGTGCGCCTGGTGCCGCGTTCCGGCGCCGTGGCTGAGTTCCGGGACGAATTGTTCCGAGTGGTGCCGCCCAGCCGCGCTGAACCTGGTTGCCTGAGCATCCATGCTTTCGAATCGCTTCGTGAACCACCCGAGTTTGCGATCCACTCGGAATGGGCCGACGAACCCGCGTTCGAGCGGCACGCGCAAATGCCGTACACGGTCCGTTTCGTCGAAGCCGCGGAGCAGTTGCTGACCCATCCGATTCAAGGCCTGCGCTCGCGCGAAATCGCTTGAGGCTTAATCGACAGGATTGGTCGCGAAGATGGAGACCTCCGGCGTGAAGCCGCGATCGTCCATTTCGAGAACCGCTTTGATCGTGTACGCGATCTCTTCGCCGCGCAGCTTGCTCGCGTTTACCTTTTGCGGCAGGTCCGCCCTCCGGAAGAAATCCGTGATGACTTCGCTCGGATTGATCAGCATCACGCGCACGTTATATTTGCGCAGCTCGGCTCGCCAGCACTCCGTCATCCCGCGCAGCGCGAATTTGCTGGCATAATAGGCCGTGCCTTTGGGCGCGCCGCGCAGTCCGGCCGTGGAGGAAATATTGATCAGGTTCCCGCGCTGGCGCTCCCGGAAAATCTTCGCGGCCTCGCGCGCGGCGAGCATCGCACCGGTCACGTTGGTGGCGAACACCGCGTCGAAGCTTGCGCGATCCATGTCGACGAGTTCTTTGAACACGCCGATGCCCGCGTTGTTGATCAGAACATCCAGGTCGCCCAGCTTCTCCTTCACCTCCCGGAACGTCCGCAGCACGTCGGTCTCGCTCGATACATCCGCCTGGATGCCCAGCACGCCCAGCGACCGCGCGGCTTCGGCCAGACGCTCCGCGTCGCGCCCGGTGATCGCCACGCGCGCGCCCGCGTCCTTCAGCATTTGCGCGGCGGCGCGGCCGATCCCGCTCGAACCGCCGGTAATCAAAACCACTGCATTCTTGAGATCCATTCGTTTATCTTAAAGTGTGCCCGTCGAAAAATTCCTGCGCGGCGTCTCCCAGTTCCAGCGCGACGTCTATCCCCGCCGCCGCGAACTCTTCGAGAAACTGGCCGTGGGTCAGCGCCCCGATGCGCTCTTCATCACCTGCGCGGACTCGCGCATCGACCCCTGCCTGCTGACGCAATCCATCCCCGGCGAGTTGTTCATCTGCCGCGTCATCGGCAATGTTGTTCCGCTGTATCCCGATTCGCTTGGCGGCGTTTCCGCCACCATCGAGTACGCCGCCGGCGTCCTGCGCGTTCCCGACATCATCGTCTGCGGCCACACCGATTGCGGCGTCATCAAAGGCGCGCTCGCGCCCGATCATCTCGCGCAGCATGCCGCCGTCTGGAACTGGCTAAGGCACGCCGCCGTATGGCCAGTGAGCAATGTCCAGCGGCGCGACACCGATCCCAGCCCGGAGCTGATTCTCGCCGCGACCGAAGAGAACGTGATCGCGCAACTGAACAACCTGCGCTCGCATCCCTCCGTGGCGCATCGCCTGCTCGAAGGCAATCTCGGCTTGCACGGCTGGGTGTATCATATCGGCGAAGGCCGAGTGACCGTGTACGACGAGGCGACGCGGAAATTCGCGTCGCCGTGAAACGCGCGCGGCGTTACTTACTCTCCGGCTCTGTCCCGATCGTCTGGCCGTTGGCCAGCGTCACCTTCCGCCCATCGGCCGAATGCGACGAATCCTTCGCCGGAAACGCGTGTACGGTAACTCGATCCCCCACCTTCAGCGAATCCCGCGTCCACCCGCGCCGCGCCAAACGGTTGGGCCCGCCGGTTTCGCACATCCAGTTCACCGTTGTGCCGTCGGCCTGCGCGACGTCAACGTAATAATGCACGTGCGGATTCTCCCAATCGATGCGCGTCACCACGCCCTCCAGGGTCATCGGCTTGGTCTCGTCGTATTCGTTCGCAAATGAGTGATGCGCGAGCGCGGGCAGTGCGCTCGCGACTAAAACGCTGGCAGCCAAGTGGAGAAATCGGTGCGACATAGTAATACATTTACCCTACCGCTTCTGGATCCAGGAGTCCGATTGCGTTCCCGATTGCCACGTGAGAGAATCGGCCTGCTCAGAAAGGAGCACTCCCCATGACACCTTCCCAGGCCCGCATTCCCTTGCTAGGCACCTGGAAATTGACCAAGTGCGAAACGTCGCACCCGCACTTTCCCCATCCCGTCTCCGGATTAGTTACCTTTGCGGAAACCAATAGCGGCCTGCACTATACCAACGACTCTGTGTGGTCCGATGGCCGCACCGGCCATGTGACCGCCGACTTGACGCTCGACGGCGCCTGGTGTCCCGTCACGGGCAGCCAACTGGCCGACTCGCTGAGCATCGGCCGCCAAGCGGATGGGTCGTATGCAGCCAAAATGAGAAAAGGCGGCGTGGATGCGGGCGTGAACCGCGCCGCTGTGTCCCCCGACGGGCGAACACTCACCGGAGTCTGGGAGATCGAGGTCCCCGGCGGTGTCACCATCACCTGGCACACGATCTCAGAACGCGAGTAGCGTCAATTCGCGATGGGCAGATAGAGCTTCTGCGTTCCCGCCACACCACCCAGCGTGAACGTCAACGGCGCGGCGTTGTTTGCGGGAATATTCGGCACCACCACGTTGAATTGATACAGTCCCACGTAGGTAGGCGCCAGCCCCGCGTAGGCGATACCGGTGCTCGGAACTTGCACTCCGCCGATCGAGATTGCGAGCGGCGCGGCCATCGATGTTTGCCCCTGTGCGATCTCGCCCGGCGGAATGCCTTGATTCACCTGCCCGAACCCGATTCCGTACAGTGTGATCGTGTCGCCCGGTTTGGCCGGCTGCGATGTCACGCCCGAAATCGCGCCGCTCGGAAGCACGTAGGTCGTGCCGTCGGAGAATAGCGCTGTGGCATATTGGGTCCCGTTGATGTCGAAGCTGGACGGCGCCAGTAGTCCCGGCTGCACGCTGTCCATCGTCACCGCGAACGGCGCGCTGGAGCCGGCCTCGGTGGTCACCACCACGTTTTGCGAGCCCGCCGTTATCCCTCCGGCCACCTGCACGTCCAGTTGGCCGGGACTGATGTAATACACGTAAGCCGGCTGTCCGCCCACCATCACGCTGGTCCCGCCTACGCTGGTGGGCGCAGTTTGGCCATTGTTGGTAAACTCGCTCGACGCCCACTCCTGGGTGATTTCCGACAGGTTCGATCCATAAATTTCGATCCAGGACCCCGAGCCGAAGGTCGAGAACGCGCCGAACTGGCTGGCGCTGATCACGCCCGTGATCACCGGAACTTCCTGCAGGGTGAAGTGCAGCGCAAAGATGAACTCGTTGGCCGTACTCGGATTGATGCCGCCGTTGGATACGATGTCATACGGGTCCACATAAACTTGCTGCCAGTTGGTTTGCTTACCGGCCGGCAGCGCGCCGCTGAAGCCCGATCCGTAGTAGGCCGTGCCAGGCAAAATCGGGTTCGAAGTGGTCGCGCAGCAAATGCTGCCGATGCCGTTGGTCAGCGGACTCACCGGTGTGCCGTTCACCAGCCACTGGTTGGCCACTTGGTCGAAATAAACCGGCGCGGTCAGAGTGTAGTTGATCAGAATATTCCAGTCCGCATCGATATTGCCAGCCAGCGGACCGCCGTTGGTGGTCTTCATGTAAAAGACGTCCCACTCGCCGTTTGATCCGGTCGGCACCTGCTCTTGCCAAATCGTCACCGCGCCGTTGTCCACCTGCACCGGCGTCGAACTGAACGTCGAATTCGCCGAGTACGTGTCCGGCGCGTTCGTTCCGCCGAATGCGATGGGCGAACCGATCGCAATGATCCCCGGCCCGGATGAACTCGCGCGCGGCACGGTCTGCGCATTCATGCCGCTCCAACCGCTGAGTGCCACGCCGATCACTAGGCTCGTCAAGGCTCGATCAGTCATACGTGATCCCGTTCCTCCAAAATGTCCATTCTAATCCGGGACCCGGCCGCGATACTGATCGCCGGCGCATGCAGCGGTCCTTGATGACATCTCTGTAGTCTGCCGATATCAGTCAACCGGCAAGAACAGCTTCTGCGTTCCTGCCACACCGCCCAGGCTGAACGTTACCGGCGCGGCGTTGTTCGCCGCAATCGTCGGCACCACCACGTTGAATTGGTACAGTCCCACATACCCGGGCGCCAGTCCGGCGTAACTGACCGTCGCCTGAGTTCCGCCGATCGAAACGGTCAGCGGCGCCGCCAGCGATGTTTGCCCCTGCGCCACCTGGCCCGGCGGAATGCCTTGATTCACCTCCCCGAACCCGATTCCGTACAGCGTGATCGTGTCGCCGGGTTTGGCCGGCTGTGACGTGATACCCGCAATCGCCCCACTCGGAAGCACGTAGGTCGTGCCATCGGAAAACAGCGCCGCCGCGTATTGGGTCCCGTTGATGTCGAAGCTGGACGGCGCCAGCAGGCCCGGTTCCTCGGCTACTACGTTAACGTTGAATGGCGCGCTGGACCCGGATTCCGTGGTGACCACCAGCGGCAGCGATCCGGTACCGAGCCCTCCCGGCGCCTGCACATCGAGTTGGCCGGGGCTGACGTAATAGGTATAAGCCGATTGGCCGTTAATCGTAACGCTCGTTTGCGACAATTCGGTCGGCGCGTAGGCGTTGTTGGCGCCGCTGAAATTACTGGATGCCCAGACCTGCGTCAGGTTCGCCAGATTGCTTCCATAGATCTCGATCCACGAGCCCGAGCCGAAGGTAGGAAACGCCCCGTATTGGCTGGCGCTGATAACCGACGTGACCACTGGTAGAGTTTGCAGAGTGAAGTGCAGCGCAAACACGAATTCGTTCGCCGTATTGGGATCGATGCCGCCGTTGGAGACCAGGCTGTACGGCTGGACGTAAACTTCGTTCCAGTTGTTGTACGGCCCGGCGGGCTCCGCGCCGTTTCCCTGGTCATAATACGACCACCCCGGCAAAATGGGATTGGTCGCGGCCGCGCAGCAAATGGCGCCGATCCCGTTCGTGATATTACTCACCGCCGTGCCGTTCACCATCCACTGGGAGGCCACGCCGTCAGAGTAACTCGGAACGGTGAACGTAAAATCGATCGTAATGCCCCAATAAGCGTCGATGTTGTGCGCCAGCGGCCCGCCGTTGGTGGTCTTCAGATAGAAGATGTCCCACTCGCCGTTGGAGCCCGTGGGCACTTGCTCCTGCCAAATGGTGGCCGCGCCGTTGTCCACCGGAAGGGGTGTGGAACTGAAGGTGGTGTTCACGGTGTATGTATCCGGCGCGTTAGTTCCCACCCACGTCAGCGCAGAACCCACCGCGATAATGCCCGGCCCCGATGTGCTCGCGCGCGGCGCCGTCTGCGCATTCATCCCGCCCCAGCCGCCGAGCGCTAGCCCAGCCAGAAGACCTCCCCAAACTCGATAAGTCACCTGTGCCCCCAACTTCGAGAAAAATTGTCCTAACTTACCATGAAGTTGCGGGGCGAATCGTCACGTCTGTAACCGTTACAGCCTATTGATGTCCCGGCGGCGTGCAGCCGTTCATTCGCAGGTATACCACCGGCATTGAGCCCACGCCGTGCTGGGCATGTTGACGAACGAGAATCTGGAGCCGCGCCTGCACTCTGAAACATCGCGCGTGCCTGAAAGCGCCCTCCGTAGGGACGAACCCGAACCTGTCGGCCGGCATGGTCTCCACCACCCGATCAGCTCGCGTTCGAGCGCGCTTAACTGCCTGCCGAAGATTTGCCTGGCGCCCGGAGCAGCGTCCCCGCCGAAAATTGGATGCGCGGAGAGGGGATGCGCGCTCCTTCCCTATTCATGCAGCACGGCGTCGATGTCTATCGCGTACTCTCTGGGCTGGCACAGGCCCGCATGAACGGCGGCGATGCGCCCCTGCTTGTCGACAAAGAATGTCATCGGCACGGCCTTGAGCCCGCCGAACAGAGCTGTAGTCCTGCTGTCGGCGATCATCACCGGATAGTTGAATTGGAACGCTTCGGCAAAGGGCCGGACGACGCTCCAACCCCCGTCGTCCAGAGCCAGGCCGAGCACAACCAGTCCACGGCTGCCGTAATCACGCTGGAAATCCTCGAGCAACGGAATCTCCTGCCGGCACGGCGCGCACCACGTCGCCCAAAAGTTCACCAGCACCGCCCGCCCGCGGAATTGCGACAGGCTGATCTGCTTACCCGCCGAGTCGGTCAACTGAAAATCCGGGGCCATCCTCCGATCCTCAGGCTTAAGAAACACGGTGCTCCCGTTCGCGCCTGCCCCGCCAACCAACAGATCCCGCACCCAGCCGGATTCGATTGCGCACGCGGCGAGGCAGCGCTGGGCGAAGCCCCGCGTGGCCGGGGTCGCCATCAATGTCGCCATCAGAGAAACGCCGGTCGCCAGCGCCGCGGTCGCCGCCCAAGCCCACCGCCGCCGTGGCCCGGCCGTCTTGGCCTGCCGCTGGTGCAGCAAAGCCAAGCCCCGCTGCATGTCGGGTTGCCATTCGCCCTGCGTATCGAGCGCCGCCAGCTCACGATCCACCCACTCGCCGACATTCGCGTCCCTATTTTGCGCGTTCCTATTTCGATTCAAGTTGTCCATAACGTCGCCTATATTCCTTTCTGAACGCCTCTTGCGCCCGACTGAGCAGCGTCCCCACGGACGCCGGATTCAGATCGAGAGCTTGGGCCAATTCCTCGTAGCTCGCTCCTTCGCTGCGCAGCAATAACAGCTCGGCCTTGCGCCGGTCCATCGCCGCCAGCAGATTTCGGACGCGCTGCTGTTCCTGGCGCGAGGCAGCCAGCTCCTCGGGAGTCGGAGTCGCCGCGCCGCGGAACAGCGAAACCAGGCGTTCGTAACGGCCGCGCCGCATCCGCTGCCGCACCTCGTTCAGGCCCGTTTGGATGGCCGCGCGGTACAACCACCGTTCGGCGTCTTCGCTCGGCGCCCTCCTGGCCGCCGACCATTTCAGACAAACCTCCACGGCCAGCTCCTCGGCCCGTCCCGGATCTCCGATCACCTTCGCGATCACGCGCGCCAGCCGCGCGTAATGCTTCCGGAAGATCCGCTCGGTTTCCGCCCGCGTATCGGAGGGGTCAATCTCCAACGGGTTCGCTCCAGGCGGGGTGAGTTCAATGCCCGCTTCGCTCAATGCGTCCACGTTGCTATATCACCGCCCGATCACCTTTTGTGACAGCTATGATCAAAGCAGGACGTTCGGCCCATGCTTCGACTTGGCATTATCGGCGACTTCAATCCGCAATACCACACCCATGTCGCCATCGATGCGGCCATCGCCCACGCAGCCGCTGCTTTCGACCAACACGTGCAGTCGGAATGGGTGCCCACTCCTTCGATCGCCGCCTGGGGGCCCGAGCGCACGCTGGCAGGCTTCAATGCGCTCTGGGCCTCGCCCGCCAGTCCCTATGCGAGCGCCGAGGGCATGCTGCTCGGCATTCAATTCGCGCGCTCGCGCGGCGTGCCTTTCACCGCCACTTGAGGCGGCTTTCAATATGCTCTGGTAGAGCATGCGCGCAACGTCCTGGGAATCGCCGACGCCGACACCGCCGAAAACAATTCCGGCTCTCAAAACCTGGTCATCACGCCGTTCTTATGCACCGTTCCCCGCGGTGCGGACGACCCTCCCGCCCTTCACGACCTCCACCCCATCCGGCTCGTCGCCGGTTCCAGGCTGCAGGCCATTTACGGTGTTCCCCAAATTGACGCGGACCACCTCTGCAACTACGGCGTAAATCCTGATTACGTTTCGCGATTCCAGGCCGCCGGCGTGCGCACCGCCGGCCTCGGCGAGGACGGAGACATCCGCGCCATTGAGCTGCCCGATCATCGGTTCTACGTCGCCACGCTGTTTCATCCGGCGCTTGAGTCACGCCCCGGACGGCCCAGTCCCTTGGTGCTGGCCTTCCTCGAAGCAGCGTGCGAGCGGCCGGCGTCCGCCGGAGCGTAGGGGAACCGTTATGGGTTCGCAGGAACACTGGGAGAAAATCTACGGCAGCAAGCCTCCGGATCAGGTGAGTTGGTATCGCCCGCACCTGGACACTTCTCTGGCTTTGATCGAACGGGTCGCCGCGGATCGCTCGCGATCCGTCATCGACGTGGGCGGCGGCGCGTCAACTCTCGTGGACGACCTGATCGCCCACGGCTATCGCGACGTCACCGTGCTGGATATTTCGCACGCCGCGCTGGAGATCGCGCGAACGCGTTTGGGCGATGCCTCGCAAGCGGTGCGCTGGCTCCACGCCGATGTCACCGAGCCGGCTGCCTTCTCCAGTCAAGCGTACGACGTCTGGCACGACCGTGCGGTCTTTCATTTCCTCACCACGCCTGAACAACGCGTGTCCTATGTGCGCAACGTCGTCTCAGCCGTCAAACCCGGAGGCCACGTGATCGTCGGCGCCTTTGGTCCAGCCGGTCCGCAGAAGTGCAGCGGTCTCGACGTCGTGCGCTACGACGCGGGCTCGCTGCACGACGAGTTCGGCCGCCGCTTCCGCCTCCTCGAAAGTTCCACCGAGCTGCACCAGACGCCCTTCGGCGCGACGCAGGAATTCCTGTACTGCTACTGTGTCTTCGACGGCTAATACCCGGTCTGGACCGTGCGGCACACGGCGCGAGATCCGAAGATCGACCGCGTCCGTGGAGCCGGAGAGATGACACAGATCCGCGCGGCGTTGCGAACAACACTCACATGTAAGTTGGGCCTTTACTGCGCCGCCACCACCTTGGAATCCACCTCGAACTTACGGTAATTATTCCACGTCGTCTCTTCCTCGCCCGCCAGCTTCTTCACCAGCCCTAGCCGCGCCGCGCCCCGCACCACCTCGCGCTTCGGCAGCCAGCACTCGTCGTTCACGCGCGTCTGCTCGAATTCGAGCGTCGCCCCCGGCGCCAGCCGTGCAATGAACAGCCCGAACGAAATGGTCGCCGTGGTCTGCGCCTCCAGCTTCACCCATTGGTATTCGGTCTTATCGATCCATACCTTGGCCTGAATCTTCAGCAGCGGCTTCGCGTCTCTGCTCTTCGGCTTCGCGTCCGGTTTGGGCGTCGCCGAGATCACCCACACGTCGCGCCCGTCCACCTTGTCGCTACCCAGCAGAGCGAAATCGAACAGGTCCGGCACCTCGCGCAGGAACTCACGATCTTTTTCGCGCTGCTTCTCGAAATCCGCTTGGCGCTTCACGCGCTCCGCCGGGGTTTCGTGCTCGCGCTTGTCGACGGCCTTGTCGAGCTTCTCCTGTTCTTTGTGCTGATCCTCGGCCGAGAGCGCCTTGCCGTTGCGCTCCAGCATGCGGTGATAGATTTCGCCGTCGATCACCAGCGATTCCCACTGTTCGGTCTTGATCGATTTCACCTGGCCCGCCGAATCGAGCAGCCGGTCCGTCACCCGCGCGATCCAGGTGTAATCCTTCATGTGCTCCCAATTGCTCTGGTCGAGCTCGACGGACCTGGCAACGATGTCGCGTGCGTTCTGCGCGACGAGCGTGGGCGCGCACGCGCCCGCCAATGCCAATAGCCAACCCGCTAGCTTTGCGACCATTCCTGGCCCACCCTTGTGGCCACCACCCGCTCCGGATGGCTCCCCGCCGCCCCCAC
>JASIGB010000225.1:0-2912 GCA_030045355.1 Bryobacteraceae bacterium | reverse complement strand
GGGCTGGTTCGCGCAGTGAAAGCGGTGGTTTGCGAGCTGAAGGTGGCCTTGCCTCCGAGCAACGCCCGAAGCGACCAGGACATTGCCCGCGCGGCCGCCGATGCCATAGCCTGGAATACGTTACTTGGTAACACGAACATTCACGTGTTCGTCGATAAAGGCCGCGTTACGCTGGAAGGCACGGTGAACTGGAATTACCAGCGGCAGTCGGCCGATCGCTCGGTGCGGTATCTCGCCGGGGTCCGGGACGTCAACAATCACATCGTGGTCGAGCCGCGCGCCGAACAAGTGGCGGTGAAGGATCAAATCGAAGCTGCTTTGGTCCGCAATGCCCGGCTGGACGCCGAGAACGTTCGCGTGGAAGTGCGCGGCGAACGCGTAATCCTGCGCGGCACGGTGCAATCCTGGATTGAACGTGAAGAAGCTGAGCGCGCCGCCTGGGCGTCGCCCGGAGTGGGCGACGTCGATAACGAGCTGATTGTAAATCCGGTGTCGGTGCTGCAAGTGCATTAAAGCCGGCCGGGTTTTGCGCCAAGGAGGAGGGCCGAATCATGATCGAGTTCCAGCGTATTCTTTTTCCCGTAGATTTTTCGGCGCGCTGTGCGGCCGCCGTGCCGGCGGTGGAGGCCATGGCGAAGCGATTTGGCGCGGAGGTGACGGTCCTGCATGTCGTCGATCTGCCCGCGGCCGGCATTGCGCCCCCGGAAGCGGCGGCGTGGGCGACGCTCATGGGGGCCGAACGCCTGCGCGAGCAAGGCCACATCGCTCTTTCGAGCTTCGTGGCGCGCGAGTTCCGGGGCATCGAGGTGAAGACCGTTTCGGAGGAGGGCGATCCGGCCATTGTGATCGCCGACTACGCGCGGGAGAACGGCGCCGAGCTCATCATGATGCCCACCAGCGGATTAGGCCGGTTCCGGCGGCTGCTGCTCGGCTCGGTAACTACCAAAGTCCTGCATGATTCCACGGCGCCGGTGTGGACCGGCGTGCACTCGGCGGAAATCGCGGCGCATCCGGCCGGCGAGTGGAAGCGGGCGCTGTGCGCGCTGGAGGCGCATGCGCGCGACCGGCACGTTCTCCAATGGGCCGCCGAATTGGCTTCCGAGCAGAAGCTGGAGCTGCGCCTGCTGCATGCCGTCCAGGGACCCGAGGACTGCGAAGACAACCCGAACTTCCGCCAGTTTCTGTTCGACACCGCGCGCGAGCGCATCGATAAGCTGCAACGAGAGGCGGGAACGCAGTTCGAAGTATGCCTACAACTGGGCGCTCCGGGACGCGTGGTGCATCAGGCCGCTTACGGCTACTCCGCCGATCTGGTGGTGATCGGGCGCGGCGTATTGCAGAAGGCGTTCGGAAGCTGGCGCAGCGGTGCGTATGAGATTATTCGCGAGGCGCCGTGTCCCGTAATTAGTGTGTGAGTTGTTGTGGCCCACGCGCCCAGAGGGCACCCGGTGCGTGGGCCACGGAGTGCCACTACACGCTCAATACCGGGCAGGGGGAATCGCGGATGATCGAATATAGGTGCGACCACAGCCGGCTGAAGGTGCCGATGGAATGCCCGCGGCCGGTGATGAGCAGGTCAGCCTGCCTGCGAAGCACCTCGTGATGGATGCTATCGCCGAGCAGTCCTTCGATCACGGTGTGCGGGGCATCGACACCGAGCTTGGCTTTGAGCTCTCGCAACTGACAGTGCGCGGCTTCGGTGAGCATTTCGGTGTGCTCGGCCAAGTCGACATCCGGGAACGGCGGCGGCGTGGGGACCACGTGCACGATCCACAGATCCGCGCCGTAGACGGAGGCGAGCGAAGCGGCCGCGCGCAGCACGGCTTCCGATTCCTGGTTCCCATTCACCGCGCAGACCATCGATTTGTAGGGAATGCGCGAGGGATGTTCCATGAGCGCGGCGCCCACTCCGGTCCAGACCGCGGTGCTTACGTCGTGCAGCACTTTAGCCGTGATGGAACCGAGCAGGAAACGCCGCACCGGGCCGTGGCCGCGCGTCGCCAGCATTACCAGATCGGCGCGCTGCTCCTCGGCCAGCCGGTCGATCACACTGCCCGGCTCTCCCAGCTCGGCGATGGCTTCGATCTTCTGGCCGGCGAAATTCCGGCAGGCGAACTCGCGCAGGCGCTCCTCTTCGAATTCCTGCGCTTTGGCCTGTAACTCGGGATCCATGACCACCAACTCGTTCTGTGCGAGCGCGCTAATGGGCGCGTAGGCATGGCACACGGTGAGCTCCGCCGAGTAGCGGCAAGTCATTTCCTGCACGTAGGGAAGGATCGCCTGGCAGGGAGCAGAATAGTCCACCGGAAACAGGATTTTGTGGAAAGGCAGCATAACGGTCACCTCATTAGGGTTCTTCGAGTTAAACGCTGATCACGGGGCATGGCGCCTCGCGAATGATGGAATAGACGTTGCTGCGCAAGCGGCCGAGCGTGCGCGTGGCGCGTCCACGTCCGATCACCACTAGATCGGTGCTATGACCTAACGCGGAATCCCGCACCACGTGCGATACTTCGCCGGCACCCAGGCACAACGGAGCGTGGACGCCAGCGGTATCCTGCAACTGTCCGATGGTTTTTCGCGCATCCTCTTCGAGGTAGGCGCGTAGATCGGTGTCGAAGTATTTTTCCGGCGCCACCTCGGCTCCCGGGATGGCGTGGACCAGGACCAGCTTGGCATCGTTCTCCTGCGCCAGCCGGCAGGCGAAGCGCATGGTGGGCACGCTGTCTTCGGTGCGGTCGACGGCGCAGAGAATAGCCGCGAAATCCGGAGACACCACCGGGGCATCCTCGACGTGCACGCCGGTCCAAACCGGACAGGGTGTGTCGTGCAGCACCTTGGCGGTCACCGAACCGAGCAGCAGCGTTCGAAACAGACCGTAACCATGCGTCGGCAACATGATCAGATCGATG
>JASIGB010000224.1:0-6392 GCA_030045355.1 Bryobacteraceae bacterium | reverse complement strand
A
This sequence comes from Bryobacteraceae bacterium, assembly GCA_030045355.1. Classification (GTDB taxonomy): domain Bacteria; phylum Acidobacteriota; class Terriglobia; order Bryobacterales; family Bryobacteraceae; genus Palsa-89. Next base: position 6,391 of record JASIGB010000224.1, on the reverse strand, counting down.
TTACCAAGGTGGAGTGGACCAACCCGCACATGTACTTTTATATCGACGTGAAGGACGCCAGCGGCAACGTAGTGAACTATGCAGTGGAAGGCTATCCCCCGAACACACTGAAGCGGACCGGATTCTCGAAAGCCGATCTGAAGATCGGCGACGTGGTCACCATCACCGGTTATCCGGCCAAAGACAACTCGAGCCGCGTGGCCGGACGCGAGGTGACGTTCCCGGACGGCGCCAAGAAGTTCGCCGGTCCGGCTGCCGGAAACGGCCCGCCTGCGGCTCCCGCAGCGGCGAAGTAGAGGCTGTTCGGGAAAGCAGGTTGCCATGACAATTCACTTATCGCGATTCCTCGCCGCCGCAGCCCTCGCCACGGGTCTCGCAGTCGCTCAAAACAGCACGCCGATCCCCCGCCTCGCCAACGGCAAGCCCGACCTCTCGGGCGTCTGGCAAAGCGGAGGTGTCAGCCTGTACGGCGAGCCCGGGCTTTCCACCAAGAAGTTTGCCCCGCCCGTGAATCCTCCGCCCAAACGCCAACCGATCCCGTATCAGTCATGGGCGGAGACGAAATCCAAAAGTTTTACCTCCGCCGACGATCCGACGCTAAAGTGCCTGCTGCCCGGCGTCCCGCGCATCACCTCGATGCCCATGCCGTTTGAGATTATCGAAAAGCCCAAAGAAGTCGTGATCGCTTACGAATCTTTCCACGCGTTTCGCATCATCCCGATCAGCGACAGGCTGGAGCACCCCGACGACCTGGTTCCGACGTGGATGGGCGATTCGGTGGCCAAATGGGACGACGACACGCTGGTGGTGGACGTCACGGGCTTCAATGATAAGACCTGGCTGTCCGGTACCGGCAGCTTCCATAGCGACCAATTGCACGTGGTGGAACGCTTCACGCTGAACAGCGACGACACGATCACCTACACCGCGACGGTGACCGATCCGAAAACGCTGAGCAAGCCCTGGACCACGGGCGCGCTGTTGCGGCGCCCACCCAACACGCGCGTCGAAGAGTACGAGTGCATCGAGAACAACCAGGACGCCGCGCACATCGAGAAGTAGCTGGTGAGCCGCGACCGTGAAGGAGCTGCTAACGTAAATACCGCTGGTGCTCCTTGAGAATGCAGCGGTCCACCACTACCGCGAGTCCCGCCGCTTTGGCCTTGCGCGCCGAAGCCTGATCCACCACGCCTTCCTGCATCCAGACAGCGCCGGCTCCGATCCGAATCGCGGACTCCACCACCGGCGCCACGAGTTCCGAGCGGCGGAAGATATCCACGATATCGACGTGCTCGGGAACGTCCTCCAACCGCGCGTAGGCCTTCTCGCCCAGCACCTCGGATTCGTTGGGATTCACCGGAATGATGCGGTATCCATGCTGCTGCATGTACTCGGAAACCCCGTAGGACGGCCGCGCGCGCTTGCTCGAAAGCCCCACCACGGCAATCACTCGCGATTTACGCAGCAGTTCAGGAATCGGCGTCATCGGTTAGCGCTCCTCTCCATCCATGGCCAAGAGCTTGCGGAAGCGCGCCACCTCCGCCGGAGTCAAATGACGGAACTTGCCCGGCTCAAGCGAACCGAGCTCCAGAAAGCCGATCCGTACGCGTTTGAGCTTCTCCACAAGCCGGCCGAAATGTTTGAACATCAGGCGAATCTGATTCTGCCGTCCTTCGATTAATCGTACTTCGTACCAGGGGTTCTGTGCGCGCTGGATCAGCTTCAACCCCGCCTGCGCCGTCTTCTTCCCACCCAGAGGAACGCCTTCCCGGAATTTTTCTTCTTGCTCGGGCGAAAGCGCGCCATTGGTTTTTACGAGATATGTCTTCGTCACGTGGTTCGCCGCGGAGGTGATTCGCTTGGCGAATTCGCCGTCATTGGTCAACAACAGCAAGCCTTCGCTGGCGTAATCCAGGCGCCCCACCGGATACACGCGCGCTTTCACGCCGCGCAGAAGTCCCATCACCGTTGGACGGCCTTCGGGGTCGACGACCGTCGACATGCAATCCTTGGGTTTGTTCATCGCTAAATACACCAGGCGTTCCGGCGCTCCCACTCGTTTGCCATCGACCTTGATGTGATCGCGCTCGGGATCGGCCTTGGTCCCCAACTCCGTGATCACCGCGCCGTTCACCGTCACGCGGCCTTCCACGATCAACTGTTCGGCGCGGCGGCGGCTCGCAACTCCGGCGTGAGCGAGCAACTTTTGCAGCCGTTCTTCCGCCACTTTATTCCGTTACGGGCGTTTCGCCATCCGCGGTCCCGGCTTCGGCGGGGTCAGGCTCCGGGGTTTCGTGCGCTCCAGTTGCGGCTTCCGCAGCTTCGGCGGCAGCCTCGAGCGGCGAGGTCTCCAAATCCTCGCCGAGCGACAGACGGCCCAGCTCCTCGAACTCCTTCAGCGTGGGCAGCTCGCTCAGGTCCTTCAAACCGAATTGGACCAGAAATTCCTTCGTGGTCTTGTACAGCATCGGTTTCCCGACCACGTTCTTGCGCCCCGCGGCGGCGATCAGCTTGCGATCCACCAGCGTCTTGATCACGCCCGCGCCTTGCACTCCGCGCACTTCCATGATTTCCGGCGCCGTGATGGGCTGCTTATATGCGATCAGCGCCAGGGTTTCGAGCGCGGCCAGCGACAGCTTCAACGGTGGCTTCAAATTCTTCACGAACGCCCGAATGGCTTCGTGATGCTCGGGCTTGGTGGCCATCTTGTATCCCCCGGCCACTTCGCGAATCGTGAGTCCGTGGTCGGCCTTGTTGTATTCGGTGGCCAGTCCGTCAAGAATCTGGCCGATCCGGGCCGCGGGCTGCTGCAGCGCCGTCGCGATCTGATCGGCCGACAGCGGCTCGTCGGTCACATAAATGACCGCTTCGACAATAGCCCGGAGCTGCTCGTCCGGCACGTCGGTGGCGCTTGAGGTTTCGACTCCCGGGAGCGACTCGGTCTCGGGGTCCGATTGAATTTCTACAGGTTCCATTTCGAGATTGGTTATGTTCCTAGCTGTATTCTTCGTCGATCGCCACCAGCGATTGGCCGACCACGTCATCGAAGCCGCGCTGTTTCTTCAATCCAATTTCGCCGAAGGCATCCTGCTGGGTCAACGCCAGCGCATGGCGGCGAACCAGCTCGAGCAGCGCCAGGAACAGGCAGATCATCGCGCGCCGGCTCGACTGGCGCTCGAACAATTCGGCGGCCGGGAGCGCTTCACCCGCGTGCAGGTCGCCGAACACGCGCTCCAGATAGCGAATCATGTCGGGGACGCTGACGTCTTCCTTGTCCACCTCGTAAATGGGCCGGTTTTTGGCGCGTTCCAGCACCGTTTGCAGGGTCTTGACCAGGTCAAAAAGCGAGACGGCAAGCTCCGGCTCTCCGCTTTCGGCCAGAAACTGAGCCATCTGCGGGTTCGACCAGGAGGCATCTTCCACCATACGCTTCTGTTGCAGCATCTCGGCGGCGTTTTTGAAGCGCTCGTGTTCGAGCAGCCGGTCGACAAGCTCCCGGCGCGGATCCTCCTCCGGCGAGAGCTTCTCCAGTTCCGGGTCCTGGGGCAGCAGCATGCGAGATTTGATGTGAATCAGCGTCGCGGCCATGTAGATGAATTCCGAGCTCAGCTCGATGTCCAACTCCAGCGCGCGGTGCATGTAGTCGAGATACTGCTGCGTGATGGAGGCGATGGGGATGTCGTAGATATTGATCTGCTGCTTGCGGATCAGGTCCAGCAACAGGTCGAGCGGCCCCTCATACTGCTCCAGGTGAAAGTTCAACGGCGTTGCCACTGCCCTATAGAATACCAGCCGGAAATCCGGCGGGTACTCGGCAACCTGTGCAACAGATTACGGATTCTGCTCCGGACACCAGACGCCTGGAATGCCGCCTACAATAATGGTGAATGACCGAGGCCCCATACGATGCCATTCTGGTGCTTTCCTTCGGAGGACCGGAGAAAGCGGAGGACGTCATACCGTTTCTCGAAAACGTCCTGCGCGGGCGCAATGTGCCGCGCGAACGGATGCTGGAGGTGGCCGAGCATTATCACCATTTCGACGGCCGCAGCCCGATTAACGATCACAACCGCGCTCTGATCCGCGAGCTCGAGGCTGAGCTCGCGCGCCACGGTCCGCGGCTGCCGATTTACTGGGGCAATCGCAATTGGCATCCCCTGCTCGCGGACACGCTGCGCGAGATGCGCTCCGACGGAATCCGAAGGGCGCTGGCGTTTGTGACCTCGATTTTCAGTTCGTATTCGGGGTGCCGGCAGTATCTGGAAGATATCGAGCGGGCGCGCGAACAAGTGGAAGGCGCGCCTGAGATTCACAAGCTGCGCAAGTTCTACAATCATCCCCTGTTCATTGAAGCGCAGGCCGAGGAAGTTCGCACCGCGCTCGGCGGCCGGCCCAGGCCCATCATTTTCACCGCGCACAGCATCCCCGTCACGATGGCCCAGACCAGCGATTATCAAAAGCAGATCCAGGAAGCATGCCGTTTAGTGGCCGAGCAGGTGGGGATCGCCGACTGGCGGCTGGTGTATCAAAGCCGCAGCGGGCCGCCCAGCCAGCCGTGGATCGAGCCCCTTATTGGAGACGTGGTGCGCGAACTGGACCCGGGGGCCGAGGTCGCCGTGGTTCCGATCGGCTTCGTTTCCGATCATATCGAAATCATTTTCGATCTCGACATCGAAGTGCAAGCCATTGCGCGAGAGCTCGGCGTCAACATGGTGCGAGCGCCTACTGTCGGTGTGCATCCCAAATTCATTCAGATGATTCGCGAGCTGATCGAGGAACGCTTCGGCTTGCGCGAGCCGCGCGCCATCGGGCAATATCCTCCGAGCCACGACGCGTGCCCGGCCGGCTGCTGTCCCGCGCCGGTGCGGCGCCCAGCGCCCGCCAGTGTCAGCGCTCCTTGAGTTGCGCGTAGACCTCGCGTTTGGACAGCCCGCGCTCCCGCGCGATGGTCTTCATGGCGTCCATGCGCGGAACACCGGCTTCGACCAGTTGGTCGAATGCGGCTTCAATGGGCGGCAGGTTTTCTGCGGGCGCATCAGCCTTGGCGACCAGGATGGTGAACTCACCTCTGGGAGCTCGGTGTGCCAGCTTCTCGCGCAGCTCAGGCGCTGTGCCGGCGAGGAACTCTTCATGGATTTTAGTGAGCTCGCGCGCCAGCGTCACCTTGCGCGATCCGAGAACTTCCGCGATGTCTTCGAGCGCTTCCAGAATGCGGTGCGGCGCTTCATAGAAAACCAGCGTCACCGGATAATTTTTGGCCTCTTCCAGCGTCTTTCTGCGCTGCGATTTCTTGGCGGGCAGAAAGCCGCCGAAATAAAAGGAATCCGTCGGCAAGCCCGACGCGCTCAACGCGCCGGTGATCGCCGATGCGCCGGGAATGGGCGAGACCACGATTCCCGCCGATCGCGCTTGGGCCACCAGCCGGTAGCCGGGATCGGCGATCAAGGGAGTGCCGGCGTCGGAGACCAGCGCGACGTTCCGGCCAGCCTCAAGCTCGCCAAGTAATTCCACTGCTCGGGCGAGCTCGTTATGTTCGTGATAGCTCACCAGCGGTTTCACGATGCCATGGCGGTCCAGCAGCTTGCGCGTCTGCCGCGTGTCTTCGCACGCGATGAGATCCGCTTCGCGGAGAATGCGCAACGCGCGCAGGGTGATGTCTTCCAGGTTGCCGATGGGAGTGGCGACGATGTAGAGTGTTCCGCTCACGCTCCCGATAGTATCGCGCGGGGTTGAACAAGGGAGTTGCGCAAGGGGTTCAGCAGGCCGGAATGCGTTCCCCATCGTCCACGGCTCGCAAAACCAGCCTGGTCTTGCAGGCGCCCAGTTCCACGCGCACGCTCCCGCCGGGGGATATCTCTCCGCGCGCTACCATCGAGGCCAGCGCCTGCATCAACTGGCGATGGATCACGCGTTTCAGTTCGCGCGCTCCGTACTCCGGGCTGGTGCCCTTCTCGAGCAGGAATTTGCGCGAGCGCGGCGGCACCTCGATGCGGAACGCGCGGTCGCCCAGGCGGCGCTCGACGTGATCCTGCAACTCTTCAATGTGCTGATCCAGGATGGCGGTCAAAGCGGCGGAATCGAGCGGTTGATAAGTGACCACCGAGTCGATGCGGTTGATGAACTCGGGGGGGAAATTCTTGCGGACGGCCCCCACGCCGATGCGTTCCAGCTTCCCGCCTTCCCAGGTGCGCGGCGTCGCCGTTTCAAAGCCGAATTCCGGGCGCAATTGGCGGCTCATCTCGCGGGCGCCCAGATTGCTGGTCAGAAAAATCATGGATTTCTCGAAGTTCACCAGCGTGCTGTCGCCCAGGCGCAACGTGGCTTTGTCCAGCACGCCCAGCAGCAGGCGGACCAGCGATGGCGCGGCTTTCTCGATTTCGTCGAACAGTAA
>JASIGB010000223.1:0-8776 GCA_030045355.1 Bryobacteraceae bacterium | reverse complement strand
TGGATCTCGTGGACTCGAGATCGGATGGAGCGCTACCGGGAAGCACGCAGCGGTCCGCGTGCCCTTCCTCCTCCATCCCTCTGTTAGCGGATTGCCATGAACGTATTCGAACTTACGCACGCGCTGGTGGACATCGAATCCATCACTGAAAACGAGGAGCGGATCGGCCGGGCGCTGTTCGAACGTCTTCAGTCGTTGGCCTTCGAGTTTGGCGGACACGCGGAACTAATGCCCGTGGAGCCGCGGCGCCACAACGTGTTCGCGTGGTGGGGAGAACCCACGGTCACGTTTTCCAGTCATATGGACACCGTGCCGCCCTTTTTCCCGGCGCGCGAAGACGATGAACACATCTGGGGGCGCGGCTCCTGCGACACCAAGGGCATCATCGCCGCCATGATCTTCGCCGTGCGTGACCTGCTCGCGTCCGGGCGGCGCAATCTCGGACTTTTGTTCGTCGTGGGCGAGGAACGCAACAGCGCCGGCGCACTCGCCGCCGCGAAGTCTCCGCGCGGCTCGAAAATTTTGATCAACGGCGAACCCACCGAAAACAAACTTGCGCTCGGCTCCAAAGGCGCGCTACGCCTGGAACTGGACGCGCATGGCCGCATGGCGCACTCGGCTTATCCCGAGCTGGGTGAATCGGCCATCGAAAAGCTTCTCGACGCGCTCGCCGCGGTACGCCGTGTCCCGCTTCCAGTGGATGCCGTGCTCGGCGCGAGCACGTTGAACATCGGCACGATCTCGGGCGGACGCGCGCCCAATGTCATTCCCGATCACGCGCAGGCCGAGCTGTTCATTCGTCTCGTGGACAGCGGCGATCGCACGCTCGCGGACGTGGAAAAAGCTGTGAACAGCAAAGTGGATGTTCGCGAAGCCCTGCGCATTCCGGCGCGGCACTTGGGATCGCTGCCCGGCTTTGAAACCACCGTGGTCTCTTTCACTACTGACATTCCCGCGCTCGGCGAAGCGTGGGGCAAACCGTACCTGATCGGTCCCGGCTCCATCCACGTCGCGCACACCACCGAAGAGCGCATCCCGAAAGCGCAAATCCTCGAAGCAGTGGAAATCTACAAGCGAATGGCACAACAACTTTTATGAATGGCAACGGCATTTTATGAACAGCAACGGCAGCCGAATCCCCGTAGGAATCCTGGGCGCCACCGGCATGGTGGGCCAGCAATTCGTCAAATTTCTTCAAAGCCATCCCTGGTTTGACATTTCCTGGATGGGCGCGAGCGACCGTTCGGCCGGCAAGCCGTACCGCGAAGCCACGAGCTGGCGTCTGGACGGAACCATGCCCGCTTCCGTGCAGCATCTGGAAGTGCACGAGTGCAAGCCAGTCGAAGGCGCGCCACGCCTGGTTTTCTCAGCCATGGACGCTTCCGTTGCCACCGAGATCGAACGCGCCTTCGCGCAAGCCGGCCACGTCGTGGTTTCGAATTCGCGCAATCATCGCATGGAGCCCGATGTTCCACTGTTGATCCCCGACGTGAATCCCGATCACGTGAAAATCATTCCGCACCAGCAGCGAGTGCGGGGCTGGAAAGGCCAGATCGCGACGAACCCCAATTGCTCCACCGCTGTTCTCACCACGGCGCTCGCGCCGCTGAAACAGTTCGGCATCCGGCGCGTCATCGTCACCACTATGCAAGCGATTTCCGGCGCCGGTTATCCGGGCGTCGCGTCCATGGACATCAATGCGAACGTGATCCCGTTCATCGGCGGCGAAGAAGAAAAGATGCAGCAGGAAACGCAGAAAATCCTGGGCGACTTCACCGGCGAGGGACTGCGTCCCCTGAATGCCAAAGTGAGCGCGCATTGCAATCGAGTGCCGGTCGTTGACGGGCACACGGTCACGGTCAGCGTGGAGTTCGAGCATAAGCCGAGTAAGGACGAAATCATCCGGGCGATGGCGAGTTATCGCAGCGTCCCGCAAGAGCGCCATCTTCCGAGCGCGCCGCCGCAGCCGGTGATCTACATGGAGGAAAACGACCGCCCGCAGCCCCGCCGCGACGTCGAGCGCGAGCGCGGCATGGCAGTTTTTGTCGGCCGCCTGCGCGAATGCCCGGTGCTCGATTACAAATTCGTGGCGCTCGGGCACAACACCGTCCGCGGCGCCGCGGGCGCGGCTGTGTTGAACGCCGAACTCATGTACTCGGAGGGACTGCTGGACTAATGATTGTCATGAAATTCGGCGGCACCTCTGTCGAATCCGCCGAAGCCATTGAGCGCGTCACCGGCATCGTTAAATCGCGCCTTCCGCGCAAGCCCGTCGTGGTGGTCTCGGCCATGGGCAAGACCACCAATCGCCTGTTGAAGATCGCCGACCTCGCCATCGCCGGCCAGCGCGACGAAGCCTTGCGAGAGCTGATGTCTCTGCGCGATTTCCATCTCCGCGAATCCGGCATGGAACGGACTGTCGACGAACATTTCCAGGAACTCTCCGAACTCGTCAAGGGTCTCGCCGTTTTGGGCGAGCTTACCCCGCGCTCCATCGACGCCATCTCCAGTTTTGGCGAGCGCCTTTCGAGCCTGATCGTCACCAATTATTTTCAGCGCCACGGCCTCAAGGCCGTGCACGTTGATTCACGCAAGGTCATCGTGACCGATCATCGGCACACGCAGGCCATGCCGCTGTTCGATCAAACCTACGCCAAGCTCGCGGCCGCTATCCCGCCTCTCGCCGAGCACCACGTGGTGGTCATGGGCGGCTTCATCGCGTGCACGGAAAACGGCGTCACCACCACGCTCGGCCGCGGCGGTTCGGACTTTACGGCGTCCATCGTCGGCGCGGGCATCGGCGCCGAAGAGATCCAGATCTGGACCGACGTGGACGGGATGCTCACTGCCGATCCCAATGTCGTCCCCGGCGCCCGCCGGATCAAAGTCATCTCCTTCGCCGAGGCCGCGGAATTGGCCTTCTTCGGCGCGAAGGTTCTGCACCCGGCCACCGTGATGCCGGCCATCGACCGCGATATTCCGGTGATGATCCTCAACTCGCGGCGGCCGGAAGTGGAGGGCACGCGCATCCAATCCGCGGCGGTTCCCAGCAAAAATGTCGTGAAGTCGATCGCCTGCAAACGAAAAGTACTGGTTTTGAACATTTGCTCTACACACATGTTTATGGCGCATGGCTTCATGCGGCGCATCTTCGAAGTTTTCGACCGCCATCAGGCGTCCATCGATATGATCGCGACGTCGGTAGTGAGCGTCTCGCTGACTCTCGATCAGCCCGAGCGCGTCGAAGCGATCGCGGCGGAGCTCCGTGAATTCGCGGAGGTCTCCGTCGATGCCGACCAAGCTATCATCTGCATGGTGGGCGAAAATATGCGGCACACTCCTGGCGTTGCGGCGCGCGTGTTCAAAGCGCTCAACGGCGTGAATGTCAGCATGGTTTCGCAAGGTGCGTCGGAATTGAATCTGGGATTCGTGGTCGCGGGCACGGAGCTCAAGCGCGCGGTGGAACTGCTGCACAACGAATTTTTCTCCCAGCTCGACCCGGCTGTTTTTGATTAAATAACCCAGATGCCTAACCTCGCCATCGTCGGCTACGGAAAAATGGGCCGCTTGCTCGATCAGCTCGCGCCCGAATACGGATTCACCGTCACCGCGCGCGTGGATGTCGACCGCGAGGAGCCGCTAGAGGGCGCGGACGTTGCCGTGGAATTCTCGGTTCCTTCGGCGGTGCTCGGCAATATTCAAAAGGCCGCGGCGCTAGGGATCCCCATCGTCGTCGGAACCACCGCCTGGGGCGGTCATCTGGCTGAAGCACGAGCCTTGATCGAAGCGAGCCGGGGCGCTCTGGTCTGGAGTCCCAATTTTTCGGTTGGCGTGAACATCTTCACGCGCCTGGTGAGTGAAGCGGCGCGGCTGTTCGCGAACGAAAAAGAATACGGCGCCTGGGCCTGGGAGATTCACCACATCACCAAGAAGGATGCACCCTCCGGCACCCTGATCCAGCTCGTCGATCGCATGAAAGCCGCGGGATACGCGCGCCCTATCGACGCGAGCTCCAGCCGCGCCGGCGCGCATCCGGGCACGCACGAGGTGGGCTTCGATTCCGCAGCCGACACGGTCACCCTGCGTCACACCGCCCGCAGCAGGGAAGGCTTCGCCCGCGGCGCTCTGAAAGCGGCACAATGGATTATCGGGCGCAAAGGATTCTACGAATTTAGCGACGTTCTGTTTGGAGGCTGAAAATGTTGTTTCAAGGTTGTGGCACTGCCATGGTGACACCGTTCCACGAGGACGGGGCTTCGAACAGTTCCTTGGACGAGCGCACGCTGCGCTCGCTGGTGAGGCGGCAGATCGCGGAAGGCATCAATTTCCTGGTGCCCTGCGGGACCTCGGGCGAAAGCCCCACGCTCACGCGTTCCGAGCACCTGCGCGTGGTCGAAATCACGCTCGAAGAAGCGAAGGGCCGCGTGCCGGTGCTCGCGGGCGCGGGCGGCTATAATACCGCCGAAGTCATCGAGCTGGCCAAAGAGATCAAGGCCATGGGCGCGGACGGCATCCTCTCCGTCACGCCGTATTACAACAAGCCCACGCAGGAAGGCCTCTACCGGCACTATAAGGCGATCGCCGCCGCCGTGAAACTGCCCGTCATTGTTTATAGCGTGCAAAGCCGCACGGGCGTCAACGTGGAACCCGCCACGCTCAAGCGCCTTTCGGAAATCGACTACATCATCGGCGTCAAGGAAGCATCCGGCAACATCGGCCAGATGGCGCAAGTGGTGCAGCAGGCTCCTTCGAGCTTCGCCGTGCTCTGCGGCGACGACGCCATCAGTATTCCTCTGATCGCTCTGGGCGGCCACGGCGTAGTCTCAGTGATCTCCAACGAAATTCCACGCGAGTTCACCGAACTCATCCAGCGCGCGCTGCGCAACGATTTCCCGGGCGCGCGCGAGCTCCAGCGCAAGTATTTGCCGCTGATGGAAGTGAACTTCGTCGAATCCAATCCCATTCCGGTGAAACAGGCCATGGCGCTGATGGGTCTGCTCGAACCCGTCTGGCGGTTGCCCCTGTGCCCGCCCAATCCCGCCAATCTCGCCAAGATCGAAAAGGTCCTCGAAGCTTTGCATTTGATGGCTGGGGGTCTGCTCGCCGGACGGAGCGTGCATGCGGTCTGAGATCGAAAAGCTTTTCGACGAAAAACCATCCGAGTACAGCAACGAACATTTTGATCTTTTCCAGCGCTTCAAGCTGGCACTGAATAGTGGCGCGATTCGCGCGGCTGAGCCCGACGCTTCGACGAAAACCGGATGGCGCGTCAACGCCTGGGTCAAAAAAGGCGTCCTGCTCGGGTTTCGCATGGGCACGGTCGTCGACATGTCCATCCATGCCACGCGCCAACCCTGGTTCGACAAGGCCACTTTCCCGGTTCAGCGCATCTCCGCCGATCGCGGCATTCGCATCGTTCCCGGCGGCTCCAGTATTCGCGACGGCTGCTACATCGGCAAAGGCGTGACGTGCATGCCGCCCATGTACATCAACACGGGAAGCTGGGTGGGCGACGGCTCCATGATCGATTCGCACGCCCTGGTCGGAAGCTGCGCGCAGGTGGGATCGAATTGCCACATTTCGGCCGCGGCCCAGATTGGCGGCGTGCTCGAGCCGGTAGGCGCGCTGCCCGTGATCATCGAGGACGAAGTGCTGATGGGCGGCAACACCGGCGTGTATGAAGGAACCGTCGTGAAAAAGCGCGCCGTGCTGGGTTCGGGCGTGATCCTGAATCGCTCCACACCGGTCTACGACGTGGCGAGCGGCCAGATCTATCGCGCCACGGACGAAGATCCACTGGTGATACCCGAAAACGCCGTCGTCGTTGCCGGCTCGCGCGCCATCACCTCCGGTCCCGGACTCGATTGGGGCCTGTCGCTATATACGCCGGTGATCGTCAAGTACCGCGATTCGAAAACCGACACCCGCATTCAGCTTGAGCATCTGCTCAGATAGGCAAGCGTGGCGCGCGCGCTTTTCTCCCAGGTGAATTGCGCGGCACGATTCTGCGCGGCTTCGGTCGAAATCTTGCCGGAAGCGAGCAGCAGCAGCGCGTCCCGCATCTCGCGGTCGTTCGCCGGATCGAAGAAATGCACCGTCGAGCGTGCGATCTCGCGCAGCGGCGGGATGTCGGAGCAGGCCAGCGGAACACATGCCGCCATCGCTTCGAGCACCGGCAATCCGAAGCCTTCGAAGGTGGAGGGATAGATCATACCCAGCGCGCAGCGGTACAGTTCATAGAGGCGCTCGCGCGGCACCCAGCCCAGGATTTCGATCGAATCCCCAGCCAACGCCTCAATTTCCTTCGCCGCGAGCCCCCGTACGCCGGTCAGCACCAATTTCGGCGCGTTCTTCATCTGCGCATGCACGCGCAGCAGGCGCCGAAGATTCTTGTGCGGATGCGAAGTGGAGGCGCACAGCAAATAGTCCTGGGGCTCGCGGTGCTGTGCGATCTGGAAGAACTCGCGCTCCACCCCGTGCTGGATCACCTCCGCCGCCCTGCCGTAATAGCGTTGGATATCGTCATGAGCGGCCATGGAACCGGTGAGCACGCCGCGCGAACGCTTGGCCGCTGCCCATACGAAAAAATTCCAGAACGGGAGATCCACGCGCCGGAAATATTCCGGATGCCGCTTGTGCTGCAGATCGTGGATGATGGTCACCATCGGGCAGCCGCACAGCACGGGCGCTGTGAATCCCGGGTTGAACAAAACATTCAGCCGGTACTTTCGCGCTTCCCAGGGCAGCGCGAGTTGCTCCCACATAATCCGCGCGGGTCGAAACCTGGCGCGAACCGGTTGCGGCGCTTGCAAGAAGTTGGGATGATCCGGCACGAGGTCCGCGCCCGTTTCGCGATTCGTGAAAACCACGTATTGGTTTTCCGCATCGATCGCCGCCAGGCCCGCCAGCAGGTTGCGCAGATAAATCTCCGTGCCGCCCACGCCTCCCGGAATCAGGTACAGAGCATTGATCCCGATCCGGATCATCGAGTCGCCAGGCGCGCCAAAGCCGCGCGAGCAGGTTCATTGTACGGGTCGATGCTCAGCACCGTCTGATAGTCTTCCCGCGCCCGCGCCAGGTCGCCTTGGGCCTGATACACGTTGCCGAGCGTGTAATAGGTCATCGCGAAGCCAGGGTCGAGCTTTTGGGCCATCGTCAGCGCCTGCAGGGCCTGCGGGTAGTTGCCGGCTTTTCCATATTCCCGCCCGAGCTGCGAATACGTGTGCGCGCTCGGGTGTAGCGCCACGGCTTGCGCGAGCTTCGCGATCGCCTGCTGGGTGTTTCCCGCGCAGTCATAGGCCAATCCCCAGTCGAGCAGCAGGCCGTAGTCCGGCGTTTCCAGCGTGGCCGTCCTCTGATATTCATTCACGGACGCGGCGCAGTCACCCGCGTGGAAATCGGCCATGGCCAGTTGATAGCGTGGGCGCATCTTGCGCGGCGACTTGTCCACGGTGTCCTTCCAGATCGCCACTTCGCTTCCCCACAGCAGATTGCGCTGATACGTGAGCGCCCCTTCGGCGATCAACAACAGCGCCAGCGCCGCCACGAACGCATTTCTCGATGGCTTCCAGCGCCGTACAAACTCCACGGTAATGAGCAACAACCCGAGGAAGGGCAGATACAAGCGGCGCTCCGCCATCGGATCGAGAATCGGAACGAAGGACGAAGTGGGCGCGAGCAGAAGCAGAAACACGAACCAACCGTAGGAGCCGATCGGAAACTGCCGCCGGTAGATCCACGCCAGTGCGCTCACGGCGATCAGCGCCGCAAGCCCCACGATCGCGCCATGCGCCAGGATGCTCCGCGAGATGTCGACATCGGGGTCCAGATTCTGGCCGATCGGAAGTACGTACAGCCGGAGGTAATCCCAGATCACACGGCATTGGGTGAAAAAGTATTGATACCAAGTCACGCCCGCGACCTGGAAACCGGCCGTCCCGTTGTTACTCAGGATGCGTACGAGGTAGGCGCCGAACAACGCGGCGCCCGCCGCGATCGGCACATAGACTTTCCAATTCCGCACGATGGTGGAGGGGGAAAACTCGAAGTTCCAATAGTAGTCGGTCAGCAACAATACCGCGGGCAAAACGGCAGTGTGCTCCTTGGACGCGGCGGCCGCGGCGAATAGCGCCAGCAATACCGCAATCCTTGGAATGGACGCCGCCGGGGCGTTGCGAGTCACGAACACGGCCAGTGCGGCCAAGACAAAAAACACGCTCAGCGTCTCCGACCGGCTGGCGATATAACTCACCGATTCAGTCTGCAGCGGATGCAGCAGAAACAACCCCGCGGCGAAAAAAGCGAGGATCCGCGCGCGCATTTCCTCCACCGCGGCCCAGCCCAGCACACGCCGGACGATCAGAAACGTAAAAATGGCGTTGCAGAAGTGCAGCAACACATTCACCACGTGATAGCCGAAAGTGGACTGCGCGCCCGATTGCTCGAAATTGGCCCAGAACGTGACCATCAGCAGCGGGCGAAGCTGGTGCAGCCAGGCCACAAAAGGGATTTGCGCCGCGTTCGGATACATGTACATCAGCGACATGTCATCCAACAGAAACGGACCGCGGATGGCCGGCCAGTAGACCTCGAATGCCCCCAGCAGCGCCGCGAAAGCGGCGGCGGCATAGATCCACACCCACGGACTGCGGCGCGGTTCCGCTATCACCACCGGCGCCGCGCTGCGCTTGCCTTTCCTGGCCTTGCTATTTTTCATCTTTGTTCTGCAACTGGAATTCGACTCTGTTTTGTAGCTGGAACTCCATGATCGCCAGCC
>JASIGB010000021.1:0-6249 GCA_030045355.1 Bryobacteraceae bacterium | reverse complement strand
GTGGTCGCGCTGCTCGCCTGGCGCCTGGTCCCGCGCGCCCCGTTCGGGCTCGATGGCTGGCGCTGGGTGGTCCTGCTCGGCGCATCGGGCGCGATTCTGGTCTGGTGGATCCGGCGGCGCGTTCCCGAAAGTCCGCGCTGGCTGGCTGAGCACGGCAAGAAAGTAGAGGCGTTACCGTTGCGGAAGGGCAGTTTCGCCGAAATGTGGCGGCCGCCCTATCGCAGCCGCAGCGTGATGCTGATCGTGTTTCATCTGTTTCAGACCGTCGGATTTTACGGCTTCTCCAATTGGGTGCCCACGCTGCTGATCGAACGCGGCATCGCGATCCCGAGCAGCCTGCGCTACACGTTCCTGATCGCCATCGCGGCGCCCTTCGGGCCGCTGCTCGCGGCCAGCATAGCCGATTGGCTGGAACGCAAATGGCAAATCGTATGGTCCGCGTTCGCGATCGCGATCTCCGGCCTGCTCTTCGGCCAAATGAACACCGCCGCGCTGCTCATCCTGTTCGGCGTGCTCTTGACGCTTGCGAACAACATCCTTTCGTTCTCCAGCCACGCCTATCAAGCCGAGCTCTACCCGACGCGCATCCGGGCGCTGGCCGTGGGCTTCGTCTATTCCTGGAGCAGGATTTCGGTGGTCTTCAGTTCGTTCGTGATCGGATTTTTCCTCGATCGCTTCGGAGTCGCGGGGGTGTTTGCGCTCATCGCCGGCAGCATGCTCATCGTGATGCTCGCCATCGGATTACTCGGGCCGCGCACCAACAACTTGGCGCTCGAAGCCATTTCGAGCAGCTAATCCAGCAGAGCGGGTTCGGGCAGTTCCGCGATATCCAGCCAATAGCGCACCAGCGCACCGATCGCCGCCACGAAGCCCTCGAGCGACATGGGTTTTGCGATGAACGAATTGGCCCCCAGCCGATAGCAGCGCAGAATGTCGTGGGGCGCGCGCGAGCTGCTGAAAATCACCACTGGAACGGCCGCCAGCGCGGGATTCTGGCGTAAGCTGCTCAGGAACTCGAACCCGTCCATACCGGGCATGTTCAAGTCGCTCACCACGAGTTTCGGGCGCCGGACACCGGCGAACCGGCCCTCCTGCGTCAGGAACTCCAGGCCTTCTTCCGCCGAGGCTACCCAATATAACCTGGCGCGCGTGCCGGCCTGCTCCATCGCGTGCTCGAACAGTTTTGCGTCGCTTGCATGATCGTCCACCAGCAGGATTTCGAAGGCGCCGAGCTCGCTCACCGGCTGCCCATCGCCACATCCCTCGCCCTGTCCGTCATGCCGTCTTCCCAAGTGCTCCATCCCGATAGCATCCCGTAAGGCGAGCGATCCAGCACCGCTTCAATCTGCCGGATCTTGCCGTTTTCCAGCCGGAACATCTCCGCGATCTCCCAGGTCCAAGGCTGCGTAGGACCCGCCGCCACTTCCCGGCCGCTGGGAGTCTCGAAGTGCCGCGTCTTCCCCGCCGAGTGATCGAAAAACGCGAACGCGAACACCAGCCCCCGCTCGCGGTCCACCGCCACATACCGGCGGTCGCGAATGCGCGTGACGAAATGCAACAACCCGGACTGAAACTGCTGTTTGCAGCTCCAGTTCGCCGAATAATTGGTGGCCGTGGCCGGATCCGGCATGGTCTGCCCGGGTCTCAGCGGGACGTTGGTGGCCTGCATGCCATTTTCGATCCGGTTGCAATCGTCCGCGAAAGGATAGACGCCTTTGCCGTCGTTTTGTTGCATCCCGGAGAAATACATGTTGGCGGTCTTGATCAGGTCGGCGCGCGACATGCGCTGCGCCTCGGGAATCTCTTCCAGGAACAGGTGATTCGGCGTGCCGATCTTCTCCAGCCGGTCATAGGCGTCGGCATTCGGCGATTGATTGGCCCTTGGCCCCAGCGTCTGATTGCGGATCACGAACGTCTCGGCTTCGGTAATCTCGCGGTTCCGCAGCTTGAGCCGCAGCGCGATGACGCTGCCGACGGGTTCGCCGGCCGAGCGGCCTTCCTCTTTTATGGTGCCGATGAACGCGACCGACTGCGCCTGCGGATCGTCCACGAACAAGCGGTACGTTCCCTTCCCTGCCATGGAGTTCCACAGACCGTCCGGGATCGTCAGTTTCTGCCCGTTCTCGGTGAATTTCACGCTCTTCGCAAGCGGCGCCTGCTTAGGATCATGCGCCACCATGGCGTCGAGATACTTATCGACGGTGCCTTCCAGGCATGCGCGGTCGCACGGCCCGCCGGTCGCCTTATCGCCCTGGGCATACGCCGCCGAACCCAGGGAAATCCCCAATACAACTGCTGCCATCCATGTTTTTGCCATAAGCGTCCCAGGACATTGTATACCGGTTGTCAGCCGAGCTACTTCACCGCGACCGTGACAGTTTGTGTAGTGCTGATTCCACCGATCAAGACCGTTACCGGTATATCACCCGGCGCGATTCCCGTGGGAATGGTGGCGTCGATCTGAAAAACCCCGGTCGGCAGGAACGGCGCGGCGCCGGCGTACTGCACTTGCGCGGTCTCATCGCCGAACTTCACGGTGACCGGCAGCGCCGGCGTGGAGTAGGGAGTGGAAATTTCCAGCGCGCCGTCGGGAAGCGCGGGCGCAGTTACTCCTTCGCCTGTGCCGAATAGAGTAACGATGGATCCGGATGCCGCTGGATTCGAGGCACTGTTATAACCGCCGTTTTGGTTCAGGATCGCGCCCTGGCCGGTCCCGCTGCCGTCGGCGGTAGATATCCCGAACGCGGACGCGGCTATCGGCATCGTGACAGGTTGCGACGTGACGCTGTCCACGTCCACCGTCACCTGGATGGAAGTCGCGCCAGCGACCTCGTACGGCACGAAAACATTGATTTGGTTCGCGGTGCGCGCCGTAATTCTGCCTTCCAGATGAGGGCTGCCGAAATACACGTGAACGTTGTTGAGCGCATCCGGAATCATGTTGTTTTGCGGCGCGGCGACATCGAGTCCGGGCGGACCGAAATTGGAGCCGAAAATGGAGATGAGTTCGCCGGGCGCGATTGCGGTCCCGGTGAGACTCGCAGCGTTGACGATGCCGCCGGCGGAAATGGCCGGAGGAGTGGTGGGCGGTGATCCATGAATGCGCCGCACGCGCGCAGCATAGGGATCGAGGAAGTACAAGTCGCCGTTCGGAGCGAACGCCATTCCAGACGGCAGGATGTAGGCCGACTCGGCGGCGCCCCCGTCACCATAAAAGCAGCATCCGGCGCCGAAAGAAAGGCCGCCCTTCTGCATCTGGAATCCGGGATAGCCGGTCACAACGGAACCTTGCCAAATTGTGCCAGTTGTGTCCACAGCGAGCATATTCTGACCGAGGCTCGTGTAGCGTCCAACGGCGTTTAGTTCGGTCTTTTCCAGGTTGGGCGAGTATTCGTCGATCGCGCCGAGGGTATCGCAGCACAAGTAAACATTATCGGCCCCATCGATCGCGATTCCGTACCCATTTGCTGAGCCTTCAAATTCGTTTATATATTGCACCGGCGCCCCCGGAGGAATGCGCCCGGACATGCCAAGATAATCCAGGAAGTAAAGGCGGTCCTGGGAATCGATCGCAAGAAGGAGAGCGACAGC
This sequence comes from Bryobacteraceae bacterium, assembly GCA_030045355.1. Classification (GTDB taxonomy): domain Bacteria; phylum Acidobacteriota; class Terriglobia; order Bryobacterales; family Bryobacteraceae; genus Palsa-89. The sequence goes on along the minus strand of JASIGB010000021.1, from coordinate 2,658 downwards.
TCCGTCGATTCTTGCGGCCTGGCTGATCGTGCCCGCGGTGGAGACCACGTATATGAATCCGCCCGGCTCCGAGAAGTAGATCTGGCCGTGGCTGTCCACGGCGACGCTAATCACGTCGTCCAGTTGCGCTTGCAGCGCCGGTCCCAGGGCGGTGGTATTGGCGCAGACGCCGGTGCCCGCGACAGTCGACAGAACCCCGCCGGGACTGACCTCCTGAATGACGCACGCTTGCGCGACGTACAGATTTCCTTGCTGGTCAAACGTGATCGCGTTGGGCTGGATGAACCAGGCGTCGAGCGCCGGCGTACCGCTCGGCGAAGGCAGGGGAGCGGCGCCCGCTAAGGTTTGCACATCGGATGATGCCGTCAACTCGCGAACACGGAAGTCCTCTGCGAACAGGATGGTCCCGTTTGGCTCGGCGAACAGTCCGAATCCATAATCCGGGACGAGTGCCTCTTGCAGTGCCGGACCGTCGCTGTAGGAGCCTCCCGTGAACGTGCCGGCAACTACATTAATGTTGCCGTCCGTCCCGATCTTGCGGATGACGAACTGACTGCCAGCTTCAGCGCTCACCTGTTCCTCTTCCGTATAAATATCGCCGGCTGCGTCGGCCACAAGCCCTATAAAATTGCTCGGAGGAGCGTTGATCGCGGGACCGCCGTTGCCATTGTCGGCCGCAGAACCGAAACCGCAAAAATTGTGGAACACCCGGTCCGGCGTGACCTTGAAAATGTGGCTCCCGTCCGATAGATACAAGTCCCCGGATGAGTCCGCGGCTAGCAGCAACCCTGTGCTCGGCGCGCACTGGGAGCACACAACATAAACCTCGGTGTCCCCTAACGGTGTCACGCGGCGAACATCAGGTAATAACGATCGATCCGTGAAGTAGACGTTTCCGGCGGAATCGACCACGAGCCCGGTAACGGTCCACATCTGCGTTTGCGTGGCCGGCCCGTTCGCGCCCAGCGGTCCCGTCATCGTATTCGCTGGGATGCCTGTGCCGGCGACAGTACTGATCACGCCGGACGGATCGATTCGCCGGATTCGAAAATTCCCGAGATCGGCGAAATACAGATTGCCGTTCGCGTCGTACGCTGGAAAGCAGGGAACATTCAGCAGCGCGTTGGCCGCCGGTCCGCCATCGCCTCCGAATCCCGGAATCCCCTGTCCGGTGATGGTTTGAACAGTTCCATCCGCGTTAATGCGCCGGATCACGTTGAGTTGGCTGTCGGTGAACACGATGCGGCCGCTCGGATCTTGCGTGATGCCTGAAACGGATTGCAGAAGTGCATTCTGCGCCGAAATCCCGGAGGGAATATTTCCACCCGCAAACGTGTCGATCGTGATTTGGCCGTATAACCGAAACCCGGCGCAATCGAGGCAGAGAATTATCAGGCAAAGTCGCAAGATTAATGAAGGCAAGCGTGACGATTATATTCGGATTCCGTGAACGGAAACAAGGTGCCCAGGACAGGTCGTGAGGCTCAGCCCCCAGGCTCCCCATACTGACTCACAATCGATCGCGTAACGCTGGCCATAGACCCGAAACCGCTTTGGCCGAGTACCGCAGTAGCTGGCGCGGAAACTCGGCCGCGGCCTGCCTTAGGCCGAGACGGAATAAGACGCCCGGGCCCTGCGTCTGCACGTTCGAGCTAAGACTGCGCGGCGGACTTCCGCTTGAGTTCGCCCATCACATCCGCCACCAGCTCCTTGGCATCGGTCAGGCACTTCGAGATCATCTGAATGTCCATCGCCGGCTTGCCCGGCTGCCGCGCGCTCTGGCAATAGACCCCGTGCTGGCCCACCAGCACGAGTGCGTCCGTCAGCAGGTCCAGCGTCACGGCCAGCCGCCCGCGTTCGATCCCCATCATAAACTCTTGCCGTTCCAACTCTTCGCGGCGGTCGTCGTAGACAGACATGGTGCTTCCATTGTAGTCGCGGCGACTCTAAAGTCCTGAAATCTAAAGTAGTCCTGCGCTCTAAAGTCCTGAACCCAGGCGACCGATAGTACTCGCTAGAGCGCAGTCCTGAACCGCGCTCAAGGAGATCTACCCATGCTAGCGATGCGCCACGCTCTGGTTGCCACCCTCGTTTTCGCGGCCGTGCCACCGTCGGTGGTCCGCGCCTCTTCCGACACCGTTCAATATGTAGGCGGAACCATCAAATCCATCCCCGTGAACTCCACTGGCACCTTCAACTTTGACGATGCCAAGGAGTTCCGCTTCATGTACAACGGAGCGGTTTACAAGCTGCCCTACGATCAGATCATCAGCACGGAAATCGGGAAGGCGGATGTGCATCGCGTCTGGCACGTTTTCCCCGCCATGTCACCCATCGCCAGCCATCGCAAGCAGACGCTCGTTATCAACTACACGGATTCCAGCGGCGCCACAGGATCCGTGAATTTTGAGCTGCCAGCCTACCGCGCCGAAGACGCGCAGCAAACCATTGCAGCCAAGAGGTCGCCCATTACCCCGGCGGCCGCTGCGGCGGCGTCGAATGAATGGTGGGGCGATCGGTATTGGAAGACCGTGCGCAACAAACCCGCTTGGGATGCCGCCGACGCGCAAGCCGCACAATCGGCGCAGAGCACGCCCGCGGCCGCCCCGGTTCAGCCGGGTCAGCTTGCCTCCAGCGGCAGTAAGTAGCGCCCCGCTG
>JASIGB010000222.1:0-8703 GCA_030045355.1 Bryobacteraceae bacterium | reverse complement strand
GTCACCATGTTTGGGATCCGCAACTCCGCCGGTGCGGTTACGGCGACCTCCTGTATCGTTCGCGATGTGACCCGCGAACGGGAAGCCGAACAGGCCAGAGCTCTGCTTGCCTCCATCGTGGAATATTCCGAAGACGCGATTAACGCCGTCGATCGGAACGGAACCATCCTCACTTGGAACCGGGCCGCCGAGAAGCTCCTGGGCTATTCGGCCCAGGAAATGATCGGGCAAAACGCGGCCGTCCTCGGGCCCAACGGCACCGAGGAAGTGCGGCGCTGCCTGGAGATTGTCGGCCAAGGGCAGCGCGTCGCTCCTTTCGACACCGTTAGCCAAGCCAAGAACGGACAGCTTATCGACGTCTCTGTGGCCGTGTCGCCCATTCGGAATCCGGCGGGCGAGGTGGTGGGCGCTTCAGCGATCGTCCGCGACATCGGACCGCGCTTGATCGTTCAGCGCAGATTGCAGGAGAGCGAGGCGTTGTTCCGCGAAATCTTCGCGCACGCGCCCTTCGGGATGTGCGTGGGCGGTCTGGATGGCAGCTTCCTGCAAGTGAACGCTCCGCTGTGCCAGATGCTCGGGTATTCTGAAGCGGAGCTTCTGGGACGGAACGCGAGCGACATATCGCACCCGGACGACATCGAAAGTACCCTCGCGCGCTTGGACGAGCTGCGGCGCGATCCGAGCCAGTGCCTGGAGGCCGAGAAACGCTACATTCACCGGGACGGAGGCGAGGTCTGGGCGCGCATCAGGTTATCGCCGGTGAAAGATGCGAGCGGGGCGGCGTTATATGTTGTGGTCCACGTGGAGGACATCTCCGGGCGCAAGCGCACCGAGGAGGCGCTGCGGGAAAGTGAGCAGCGCTTCCGCAACATCGCCGACTGCTCGCCCACCATGCTGTGGTTCACCGATGCCGAGGGCGGCATCCAGTTTGCGAACCGGATGATGCTCGAGTTCGCCGGCACTTCGCTCGATCAATCGCAAGGCAGCGGCTGGCGAATGTTCTTGCATCCCGATGACGCGCCGCCGTACCTGGAAGTTTTTGAGCGCGCGGTGCGCGAACGGGCTGCGTTCCGTGCCGAAGTGCGGGTCCGGCGGGCCGACGGCGAGTGGCGCTGGTTCGGCTCCTACGCGACGCCGCGCTTTTCGCCGGGCGGAGAATTCCTGGGACATGTCGGGCTGAGCTCGGACATCACCGAGCGCTTGAAAGCCGAGCAGGCGCTGCGCTCAAGCGAAGAGAAATTCCGGCAGTTGGCCGAAAACATTCGCGAAGTTTTCTGGATGATACCGTCTTCGGGCGAGGAAATGCTGTACGTCAGCCCGGCCTACGAACAGGTTTGGGAGCAAAGCTGCGAAAGCTTGTACCAGAATCCGCAGGCGTGGTTCGAAGCCATCCATCCGGAAGACCGCGAAGCCGCGCACCGAGCCATGGTCCGGCAGATGCAAGGCGATCCGGTGGAGTATATCTTTCGCATCCAGACCCCCTCGGGCCGGGAGAAATGGATTCGGGACCGCGCTTTTCCCATCCGGGATCACAGCGGCCAGATCATTCGGGTCGCGGGGCTCGCCGAAGAGATCACCGAGCACAAACGGCACGAAGCGGAGCTGATTCAAGCGCGCGAGGATGCTGACGCCGCCAATCGCGCCAAGAGCCGCTTCCTGGCCAACATGAGCCATGAAATCCGCACGCCCATGAACGGCGTGATCGGCATGATCCAGCTCTTGTTGGACACCCAGCTTTCGGCCGAACAGCGGCAATACGTGAGCGTGGCTCACGACAGCGCGCGCGTTCTGCTGGCACTCATCGATGACATTCTCGATCTATCCAAGATTGAGGCCGGCAAGATTGTTCTGGAACATTTGAGCTTTTCGTTGCGCGAGGTGGTGGACGCGGTGGTGCAGGTGCTGCGCATGCAGGCCAAGGCCAAGGGGCTGAAGTTCAGCGCGTGCGTCGCGGCGGCCATTCCACCGCTGGTGACGGGCGACGCGCATCGCCTGCGCCAGGTGCTGACCAATCTGGCGGCCAATGCCATCAAGTTCACCGAATGCGGGGAGGTGACTCTGGTGGCCACGCTCGATAGCCTCGGCGCGGGACGGGCGAGCGTCCATTTCGCCATCAGCGATACGGGGATCGGCATACGGCCGGAGCAGGTCGCGCGATTGTTTTCCGCCTTCACGCAGGCCGACGCGTCCACCACGCGAAAATACGGCGGTACCGGCCTCGGACTGGCGATTTCCAAGCAACTGGTGGAAATGATGGGAGGCACGATCGGCGCTGAAAGCGTCGAAGGCGATGGGTCGCGGTTCTGGTTCACGGCCGTGTTCGAGGTTCCGGCCGAAACTCGCGTCCCCGCGGTGTCGACTGGGCAGAGCGGCTCATTTTCTTCCGCCGAGCCAAGGTTGGAGCAGCGGCGCTGCTCCTGCATCCTAGTGGCGGAGGACAACGCCATCAACCGGGACGTGGCTCTGGCGCAATTGGAAAAGTTGGGCCTGCGCGCCGAGGCGGTGGTCAATGGCGCCGAAGCTGTGGCAGCGGTGCGGCGCGGCGGCTACGACCTGGTGCTCATGGATTGCGAGATGCCGGGGATGGACGGCTATGAGGCTACGCGCACGATCCGCCATTCGTTCGGTTCCCGCATCCCCATCATCGCCGTCACCGCCGACGCCATGCCGGCCGATCGCGAGCGCTGCCTGAAGGAGGGAATGAACGACTATATCGCCAAACCGGTGGACGTGGCCGAGCTCAAGACCCTGCTCGCGAAATGGCTGCCGTCGGCCGAGCCGGGCGAGGTGGCCGCGAAAAGCGTCTTCCATGCGGATGCCATGCTGCGGAGATTGATGGGGGACCGCCAGTTGGCCTCGACCGTGGTGAACAGGTTTATCGAGGACGTCCCCGCTCAGTTGGACACACTCCGCGAGCGGCTGGAACAGGCCGATGCCGAGGGGACACGGCGTCAAGCCCACACGCTGAAAGGAGCGGCGGCGACGGCGGCGGCCGGGGATTTGCGGGACATCGCGCTGGCGATCGAAAGCGCCGCCCGGGCCGGGAAGCTCGGCGAATGCGGTGAATTGGTGCGCGCCGCGGCGGAGGAATTCGAGCGTTTTACGCGCGCCGTGGCCCGGGAAGGATGGACGGCGAATGATCAATCTGGAAAATGAATTGGCGGAAGATTACCTGGCGGAGTGCCGCGAGCATCTCGTCCGCATCGAGGCGGATCTACTGGCGATGCAGAACGCCGCGCCGGATCAATGCCTGGAGGCCGCCGATCGCGCCTACCGGGCGCTGCATTGGGTGCAGGGAGGGGCCAGCGTGTTCGATCTGCCCAAGATCGGCGCGCTGGCGCGCCAGATGGAACATGTCTTGGGGCTCATCCGGGCGCGGAAACTCTCGGTGAATCAGGAGCGCTTCCACGTTTTGCTCAATGCGGCGGACCGGCTGCGCGAATTGGTGGACGATCCATCCGCGAGTAACCAGGCCGACACCGCCGCGATCATGGCGGCCTTGATGATGTTCGATGAGAACCGCGCCAAACGGCGTCCGTGGGATGCGAACGCCGCGCGGCCCGGCGCGCATCGCCTGCGCATGCTGCTGGTGGAAGACGATTTCGCCAGCCGTATTCTGCTGCAAACGTTTCTCTCCAATTACGGGGAGTGTCACGTCGCGGTAAACGGAAGAGAGGCTGTCGAGATCTTTCGCTACGGGTTGGAGCGGGGCCAGAGATACGACTTGATTGCGATGGACATCATGATGCCGGAAATGGACGGCCGGGAGGCCGTGCGGCACATTCGGGCACTGGAAGAGGAGCACGGCATCCCGTCCACGTCCGGCGCCAAGATCGTCATGACCACGGCCGTGGACGACGTCAAAGAAGTCATCCGCTGCTTCCACGAACTGTGCGATTCCTACCTTGTCAAACCCATCGATCTGGCCAAATTGCTGGACCAGATGCGGGCCTATCAGTTGATTGAGTAGCCGGGATCCCCTGCCCACGCGCGGCATGAGACCTCGTTTTGTTTGATCACTTCGGCTCTTGAATATCCAGATCGGTCTTCTCGTCGCCCGCCATCATTTTCGCGCTGTCGTAGAATCCCGCGGTGACCAGATGAATCTGGACTTCCTTCTTGCCCTTGTTCTCCCAGAACCAGCCGTGGATGCCGGTGCTCGGAGCGGTGAACGATCCGAAGGAGCGGTCCGAGCCGGGCTGATCGTTCAGTTCGTAGCTTTCAAAGTAGTCCTTGTTCGGCTTGTTGTCAGGCTCGCCATGGAACTCATACGCCACGATTCCCGTGGCCTTCCACGCATAAGTCATTCCAGCGCCTTTCTGCATGTGATACTTGATTTCGACGCCTTCGCCGGGCATGAGCGAAAGATCTTCGCTGTCGGTTTTGTACGTGCCTGGTTGCGCGGTGTAAATTCCGGCAGGTGCGGCAACGGGACGAGCGCCCACAACGGGCTTCGGTTCCGCCTTCGACCCGGTGGCCTTCGCCAAATCGGTCAAATGCAGTGCCTTGCCGGTCCCGAGCGGATCGATTCCGTACTCGGCCGGCAGGACCGCGGTAAAGAGAATCACGAGCGCGACAGCAAAGGCGATGCCGGTCGCCATGGCAATCGCCTGCTTCGATGGCGCCGCTGGTTGTTGCGTTCCTGGTTGTTCCACCATAGGCATCTTTCCTTAAGCGGCCGCGACAAAATATCCGGCCACTTGATAACCCACTAAAATGAACCCTACCGTCATGAGCACCGCGTTGGTGGCGAAAGCGTCCCGCAAGAAACTCGGGCGCGTCCGCCAGACGCTGAGCGCGATCAGAACGGCGGTCAGCGCCAGCACCTGCCCCACTTCCACGCCAATGTTGAAGCTCACGATGTTGGTCACGAGCCCGTTCTTCGAAAGGGCCAGCTCCTGCAGCTTGGTGGCGAGGCCAAATCCGTGAAACAGGCCGAAGATCAGGACCGCAACTTTGGTATTCGGCTCGAAGCCCAGGAATCGACGGAACCCGTCCATATTGTCGAACGCTTTGTAGACCACCGAGAATCCAATGATTGCGTCAATCACGTAGGGATTGGCGTGAACTCCTCCGAGCACTCCGCCCAGCAACGTGATGCTGTGCCCCAGCGTGAATAGACTCACGTATTGCACGATGTCTTTCAGCTTGTAAAGGAAAAAGATCACGCCCACCAGGAAGGCAATGTGATCGTATCCGGTGACCATATGTTTGGCGCCCAGGTAAATGAACGCTGGGATCGCCGCGCCCTGGTTCGATTCGACAAATGAGGCGTCGCGTTTGGAGACGTTGTGCGCCATGGCGGCGCCTGGAAATAGGAGCATGGTTAGGAAGAAGAGAATCGCCACGAGGGCGGCGGCGCGCCGGTATGAAATCGTCATTGCTTATTAGCCCTCCCAGTAGGCAATCATCCTTCCCATGGTAAACATCGCAGTCCACAGAACGATCGAAAGAATCGCGGCGACTTTGACCTTGGCCGGGATGACCGGGGATTTATCCAGCTCCTCCGCATTGTTGTAAATACTGGAGCGAAAGACAAAACCGTGTATGAAAATCAAGGCCAGGATGGTCATTTTGGCCCAGAAGTAGGGGTTGGGAGCGTATTTAGTCGCTTCCGAGGTCGCCAGCAGCAGTCCCGTACAGACCATGATGGTTCCGCCCAGGCGTTTCCACGGGCGGAGGTTGGTGATGATCTCGGTGATCGTCACTTGCTTAAACGTCAGCCCGAGAAGGCGCAAATTCGTCATCAGGATCGCGCCGCCGAACAGCGCGATGCAGGTCAGATGGGTCGAGAGCACGATTGGGTACACCAGCACGGAATCGGCGAAGTCATTGAGGAAGCCGATGTTCTCGAGTGATTGAGCGATGGACACTTGAGGATCGTCCTATTCGAGGAATCCAGTAAAAATCCCACCGAACACAATTAACGCCCAGAGCAGGAGCGATACGATCGCCACCAGCTTGCTCAGCCGCGGCGGCGGGTTCTCCATTAGGGCCACTTTTCTGTGGAGCGTGAAATTATAAATGACGGCCGCGGCCAGAAGATACATCTTGATGGGGAAGATCGGATTGATCAGATAAATGCCCACCTGCGATAGAAACAGCGCCCCACCCGAAAATAAGATAAACACCAGCGCGATGATCGTCCACAGCTCCGTGTACCTCAGAATCCGTGCGGGAGTTTCACGCCGCAGCCCGAGGTCCAGCATTCGAAAGTCCACCAGCGCGATCGATCCCACGCCAACCGCCATAGCGCCGATGTGAACGCACTCCGCCAACGGAAATGCCCATTCGGTATCGTTGAGCGCATCCACCAGTGTGTTCTGGAGAAGCATTGGCTCGCTATCTCTCTTCTTCGCTGGCCCGTTTTCTCAAAAATCTCACTTGCAGCGGTCCTCCAGGCTTGGCTTCTCCCGCCACTTGTCGTGGCAATTCGAGCACGCCGTGCTCAGGTCCCCCGCCGCCGTCACAATGTTGTCCATATTTTTGGACTGCGCGGCTTTATACGCTTCCGCACTCGCTTCCCGCAGGCCTTGCACGAATTTCGGCCAATCCGGATTGTTGACCGGGACCGGAAGCCCGTTCGCGCATTTGCGCCCTGGAAGGATCAGGAGGTTGGCGGCTTCTCCAAGAGCCTTGGCGCTGTTTTCCACAGCCGTCCAGCCGCCGTAGGTACTGGCGAGCGGATTCGGCGATAGCGACGGGTCCTTCGCCGGCGGCACCCTGGCAGGATCATCTTCCTGGGCGAAAAAGATCACATTGGAGTTGGGAAAGAGGATGCCGCGCATGAGTTGGCGGAGGTCGGCTGTGATCTCCGACCTCATGGCCGCCGCTGCCGGAACCTTGGCTGCCTTTGACCCGGCTGGCGCGGGCGGTTGCGCGTAGCAGCCACCTGCCAGGGCTAGCGCTACGAGAGCGGTCCGAATGCGAAGCATTGTGGGTTCACCTTCCTGATGAATTCGTTTCGATCTGCCGGTTCGCGATTCCGAAGGGCTTGAGCGCCTGCCAGAGGGGCGGGCCGGAAAAGGCAAAGAAGTCTTCTCATCCAATGACTTTTCCCGCCCGTGTTCGCAGCTTTTCGGCTGCGCCTCCGCCTCCGATTGGCTTCCCTGGGCCCCGGAGTCGGTCAAGTACGGGGCCTCTTGTCGAGTTGCCTTGGTTCATGGATGGACAGACCGTTCGAGCGTATCACCGAGTTACGAAAAATCCACGGGCTTCGTAGTCATCAAGCGGTCAGTGACCGGTCACTTGCTGGGCGTAATCGTGCATCCGGCCGAATTCATATTCCAGCCGCGACTTGAGAACCACTTCCCGAGTGCCGTCCGTCGTGCCCACGCCCATGCCGAAGCTCCAGGTCAACCGTTCGCCGATTCTCCAATCCGCGCCGAGGAACACCAGGTGCGTCTGGTCCGCTAGCGGCGATAACTTGCCGAGTTCGCCGAGCGCAGAATAGTACTCGATGCTGGGAGTCCGCCTTTTCCATTGTTGCCAGCCCAGCCTGGCCGACGTCTCGGCGTCCCAGCCGAGCCCGGTCCCCGGCTCATGCAGCGCGCGATCGAAGGCGATATTTCCATCCATCTGCAAACGGCCAATATGCTTTTCAACGATCGCGCGCAGCTCCACTTGCCGGGTGTTTTGATCGAAGAGCGGCCGCTGCGTCGCGATAATCTTCGGTGGCCACGAGCACGAGGAGCGCTAGAACGCGAAGCGAAATGGGCCGAAGAACACGATTCGTGGAATGCCGGGTCAAAATAAGAATTTGACCGCACCTTGGACCTCGCGCGGCGGAGCAGCGTTGACTACTTCACCGAACAAGTTGCTGCTGATATCGCCGTCCACGGCCAAGGGGCCGAAGAAGTTCGCGTGATTAAAAGCATTGAACGCTTCCAGCCGGAATTGCAACGTCCTCGATTCCTTGATGGTGAACGTCTTCAGAAGCGCTAGGTCGAAGTTGATCTCGCCAGGGCCGATGAACGAGCGCCGGCTGGCATCGCCCGCAGTACCCAGGGCATTGAGAGTAAACGCATTGATATTAAAATACGGTTGCCCGTTCCTGCCGGCATTTTTATTGATGTCCAGCGGCTCGCCGTTGTAATCCGGTAAGTCCAGGCTATAGTTGTTCACGCCGTTGGGATTGCTGCCCTGCAGCGAGTTGTCGCCGTCGGAGTGGAGGCTTACGGGGAAACCGCTGTTCATCCGCGCGATCCCTGTAAGCTGCCAGCCACTGGTCAGGCCCCGGATATGCGCGATCTTGTCGAACGGAAGATTGTACTGAAAGCTGATGACCAGGTTCTGCGGAATGTCGAAGGCCGAAAGGGCACGCGTGGCCTCGAGATCGTATGGATCTCCGGGATCGGAAATGCTGGATGCCTGGTCGATCGAATTGCTCCAGGTATACCCCGCCAGAACGCTGAAGGCAGGTGTCGTGTAGCGAAGAGTAACTTCCAGCGCGTTGAAATTCGCATTGCCGACCGTGGCGTCATAATCATCGTTGCCGAAATCCGGGCCCAGGCCTTGCCGGGTTCCCTGGACCGTCTGGCCGGAGGGTAGAACGTAAGTCGTGTTCTCTCCGAAGGGGCCGCAGGCAGGCGTGGCGCCCTCCCGGTTCAGTTGCAGGCACAACGCGGGATTGCCGGGGTTGGCGGAATACACCAGCAGCAGATGGTGCGACTGCGATCCGACATAACTGACGCTCAACATCAT
>JASIGB010000221.1:0-2777 GCA_030045355.1 Bryobacteraceae bacterium | reverse complement strand
CTGCGCTTCCATCCGGCGCGTTTTCTCGAGCGGCGAAGCGCTGCCGCAGGACTTGCGGCAGAAATTCTACGACCGTCTGAGCGCGGAGCTGCACAATTTGTATGGCCCCACCGAGGCGGCCGTGGACGTGACGTACTGGGACTGCCGGCGGAAGGCGCCTTGCGCGACCGTGCCAATCGGCCGGCCGATCGCGAATGTCACGGCGTACATATTGGACCGGCATCTCCAGGCTGTTCCCATCGGCGTCGCGGGGGAGCTGTACATCGGCGGAATCGCGGTGGGGCGAGGGTATTTGAATCGTCCGGAACTTACCGAGGAGCGCTTCATTCCTGATCCGTTCGCGCGAAAAACGGGGGCGCGCCTGTATAAAACCGGCGACCGCGCGCGATTCCTGCCCGACGGCAATATCGAATACCTGGGCCGGAATGACAACCAGGTGAAGCTGCGCGGATTCCGCATCGAACTGGGTGAGGTGGAAAGCGCGATTCTCGCGCATGCGCAGGTGCGCGCGGCGGCCGTGGTGCTCCATCAGGATCGGGGCGGCGCGCAACTCATCGCCTATGTTGTCCCCGCGGGCCCAGCGCTCGAAGCGCTGGAGCTCAAGGCGTTCTTGCGCGAGCGCTTGCCCGATTACATGACCCCGGCGCGCGTCTTCTTTTTGGATTCCCTGCCCCTGCTCTCCAATGGCAAACTGAATCGCAACGCGCTGCCTGCGCCGGAACACACCGAGAGCCGGCCAACGCGCGCTCGCGCGACGCCTCGCAACTCTATCGAAAAGAAGCTGGCGCGGATCTGGGAGGATCTGCTCGAACAGCAGCCGGTGGGCATTGACCAGAGTTTTTTCGATCTGGGCGGACATTCGCTGCTGCTGATCCGGATGATCGCGCAGGTGCAAAAGAAATTGGGGCACAAGCTGAGCGTCGCCACCGTGCTCGCCTCGCCCACCATTGAGACCCTGGCGGCGGTGATTGCGGGCCGCAAAGCATCAGCCGCGATTTGCCGCGTAACCCCTCTGAAACCGCAGGGAACCCGGCCCCCTTTTATCTGCCTGGGCGCCAGCCCCCTGTTCTTGCCGTTCGCCCGGCTACTGGGAACGGATCAACCGTTCTGCGGCTTCGATCTGGATCAGCTCCCGAAAGTCGAGCTGCCGAATCCCTGCAGGCTGGAGGATCTGGCCGCACACGTGGTTGCAGGCATTCGCGAGTATCAGCCGCGGGGTCCGTATTACATCGGCGGTTGGTGCCTGTTTGGCGTGCTAGCCTACGAGACCGCGCGCCAGTTGACTGCTCAGGGCGAGCGGGTGGAACTTCTTACGCTCTTCGATACTCGCAATACGGCGTATCCCAAAACTCTCTCGGCGTGGGAACGGCTTCGCATGGGGGTGCAAAAGGCCCTCTTTCATCTGCAGAACCTGGCTGCGGGAAGCCCGAGCGAGAAAGCCCGTTACTTCATCGAACACGTCAAGATTCTCCGCGGCAAAATCAAGGAACACAGACAACAATTAACGCAGGGAAGAACCCCCGAAAGCGCGGGCGACTGGGAGATCAACGAAAAGATGATGGACATCAATCCCATTGTGGTTCGCGCCGCGTGCCAGTACGATACACCGCCTTATGCCGGACGTGTGCTCGTGGTGCAAGGGACAGATGTTCCGAAAGGCCATCACTGGCAGATGGCGGTTCAATGGAAGCAGCCTCTGGCGGGAGAGTGGACGGTTTATCAAGTCCAGGGCAGCCACGACGGCATGTTCAAGTTTCCTCATGTCGAACAGCTGGCCGTCACAATCAAAGCGAGCTTCGAGCAGTTGGACAAGGAGCACCAACGTGCTGGGAACGGCCAGGTTGCGGAAGTGTGGTCATCCCAGGCGGCTCCAGTAGCGGTTCGCAGCTCTGCGACGAAGTAGCAACGGGCCATTGGCGATTGGCTGGCCTGGCACGCTGCGAACAGCGTCAGCAGGCTGCTAAGCCGCGCGTTCACGAACACTGTCCTGGATGGGCTTTTACTGAGGCTGACCCGCATCTCCTGAAGCTGCCGCGCGCCCGCTTTGGAATCCCGCACGCAACGGGCTTCCGGCGGGCGGAGTCTGGTGGAGTAATGATATTCTGAACCTGGTTCGGAAAGGAGCTCACTCCTCGCGGCCGCAGCAGCCTGCCGAGTGAGCCTCGATGAAGCAAACGTTGACTCCGCCGAGCAGTGAACTCAACTCCCCATCCGAAATGAGCGCCGATTTTCTGGAGTGGCTGGCCGAGCAGCAGGGCAGGCAATATGAACTGCACGCCCGGCACATCAATCCCGCTTTTACGAAGATGTTGCGCACCATCGGCTTCGATAAGGGGTTTGTGCGTGGGGAAGGATGCTATCTCTACGATGCTGAGGGCGTTCGTTATCTGGACTTTCTGACTGGTTGGGGCGTGTTTGCGCTGGGAAGAAATCACCCCCGGGTGAAAGCGATCCTCGATGCCATCCTTTCGCGAGATCTGCCGAATCTGGTGCGAATGGATTGCTCGTTGCTCGCCGGACTCGCCGCCGAAAAACTCACGCAACACACTTCCGCGGGCGCGGACCGTTTGAATCGCGTATTCTTCTGCAATTCCGGCACCGAGAGCATTGAAGCCGCCATCAAATTCGCGCGCTGCTTTACCGGTAAGCAGCGTGTGCTCTATTGCGATCACGCGTTTCACGGCCTGACCACCGGGTCCCTTTCGCTGAACGGCTCCGAGTTTTTCCGCGAGCGCTTCGGCGAACTGATGCCGGCCACTGAGTGCGTCCGGTTCAAC
>JASIGB010000220.1:0-4651 GCA_030045355.1 Bryobacteraceae bacterium | reverse complement strand
GGCGAATGTCACGGGTGGCGAGCCCTTCCTGCGGAACGACCTGTCTGAGATCCTCGCCGTTCTTCGCAAAAAGAGCCGCCGGGTAGTGATCAGCACCAACGGCTACCTTACGGAGCGAATCGTGAGGATCGCCCGGCAGCACCCCTGGATCGGCGTGCGCGTTAGTGTCGAAGGGCTACCCAGGGCGAACGACGAGCTTCGCGGCGTCAAAGACGGTTTCGAGCACGCCATCCGCACCTTGACCGAGCTTTCGCACGCCGGGCTCAAAGACATCGGCTTCGGCATTACCCTGTCGGATCGCAATGCCGAAAGCCTGATCCCGCTGTATCACCTTTCCAAGATGATGAAGCTGGAGTTTGCCACCGCCGCGGTCCACAATTCGTTTTACTTTCACAAGGCCGACAACCGGATCCAGCGGCCCGGCGCGATGACCGGTGCTCTGGAAGCGCTCATCGGCGAACTGTTGCAAAGCTCTCGCCCGAAGGATTGGTTCCGGGCCTATTTCAACCACGGCCTGATCGAATATGTTTCCGGCAAACCTCGCTTGCTCCCGTGCAGCATGGGTGAAGACGCCTGCTTCATCGATCCGTACGGTGAAGTGCTGCCGTGCAACGGCATGGATTCGCCGGTCAGTTTCGGCAACATCACCCGCCAGAGCTGGGACGAAATCTGGAGCGGATCGCAGGCCGGGATGGTGCGCGACCGTTGCCGCAATTGCACGAAAAACTGCTGGATGATCGGAAACGCCTCCGAGCCGATCAAGCGCAACAAGTGGGGCGCACTGCGCTGGATCATTAATCAGCGGATCAACGGTCCTGCCGCGACCCGCAAGCCCCAGCCCGCCTTTTTCAACATCCTGCCATAGGCCGCGTTATGTCGCGATCGACAACGGTAGAACCCGCACCGCTGGAATGCGTCAGCCCGGTCTCCGATGAGCGGCTACGCGCCAACGTCGCTTGGATGTTGCTCGGAAACTTTTGGCAGGGGTTGAGCCAATGGACGTTGGTCGTGGCGCTGGCCAAGATCGGCAGCGCCGAAATGGTGGGAAGCTATACGCTCGGGCTGGCCATCGCGTTGCCGGTTCTGATGTTCAGCTCCTTGAGTCTACGGTCGATTCAGATCACCGACGGCCGGCGCCATTATCGCTTTCTCGATTTTCTCGCCCTCCGATTCGCATGCTCGGTGACGTCGCTGGTCCTCATTGGCGGAATCGCGATCGCCGCGCATTACTCGAAGTCCGTAGTCGCTGCGGTGATTCTCATAGGCGCGGCAAAGGCGATCGAGTACATGAGCGATATCTTCTACGGCTTGCTCCAACGCGAGGAGCGTATGGCTGGGATCGCAATTTCGATGATGTTGCGTGGAACGCTTTCGTTAAGTGCGCTGGCGGCCGGAGTCTGGCTGACGGGCTCGCTGTTGTGGGGTGCGGTCGGCCTGCTCGTGTCCTCATTGGTGACTCTGGCTGCGTTCGACGTACCGCGCAGCCTTGGACTTCTGAATCTGGGGCTAGCCGGCGCCGTCGTCGAGTGCGTCCACTACGTGAGTGATTTCCTGCGGGGAGAGATTCACGGCCGTCTCAGGACGCTTGCTTTGGCGGGCCTTCCGCTAGGTGCGGTCCTGATGCTGGTCTCGCTCAACCTGAACCTGCCCCGGTATCTCATCGAGCACAACCTCGGTATTCGCGAGTTGGGAATCTTCTCATCATTGACGAACCTGCTCGCCGCGGGTAGCGTCATGACCAGCGCTCTCGGTCAAGGCGCGGCGCCTCGTATGGCGAAATATTTCGAGGCTGCCAGGCTAGCCGACTTTCGACGTCTGCTGTTCGCGCTGTCACTCGCGTGTCTCGCCATTGGCGCAGCGGGTTTTCTTGTAGCGCTGCTTTTCGGGCCCCGGTTGCTGGCGATTATCTATCGTCCCGAGTACGCGTCGCAGCAAGACATATTTTTGTTTCTGATGGCCGCATCGGGTTTCCTGTATCTGGGAACGATGTTCGGCTGCGCCGTGACCGCGGTCAAATGCTTTATTCCGCAGTTGCCGCTTTTCGCCATCGCCGCCGGTGCCACAGCCGTAGCCAGCATGGTGCTGGTTCCCTCACAAGGGTTGCGCGGCGCTGCGGTGGCAATCCTGATTTCAGCGATCATTCAGTGTGCCGGTGGGGCACGGCTCCTGCGAAACACGTGGAAGCGCGCGCTAATCACCGGGAGTTTCTAATCCGTATGGCGCGAAGCACGACAATTCCCTGCGCTCCGTCCTGGTTACAGAGCCCCGCGAGCGAGACCCTCTGGCGGTGGATTGCGTTCGCATTCGTGGCTTACTGGCTCCTGTTCGTCTCCAGTGCCCTCCACGGACACCGCGAAGCGAACGTCATCGGGGGAGGTCTGATTGTGGCCGTCCTGTTCTGGGCCGCGTTGGAGCGCCTGTGGGTGAGAGTGGACGGGGTGGTGGTAGCCGCCGTGGCTGCGATGCTGATTCCGGTAGTGCAAGCACTGACTGGCGATCCCACGCAAACCAGCTCCGCAGTTTTCAAACACGAATCCATCTGTGCCGTGATGGCGATCTCGCGCCTGCTCCGGCTGCCGCCTGCGTCCCGATCGAAGGTTCGCTGGCTGCTCGGCCTGCCGGTCCTCATTGTTCTTGCGATTTCGGTTGCGATTGGCCGCCCGGATGCCTTGGATGCGACGCGGAGAGATGGATTGTTCGCGAATCCCAACAACCTGGCGCTCATTCCATTTCTGTTGTTGTTCTTGATCGACGAAGTACGTGATCCGCTCGTGGTCCAGTTCGCTGTGCATGCCATCGTGATCGCGGTGCTGATCTTCTCCGGCACCAGCGGCGCGGTAATCGCGTACGCAATCGGTCTGGCCGTGCATCTGCGTCGCCAATTCTCACCAGCATTGCGGTTCCTTGTATTGACCGGGGGCCTGGCCGCGGGATCGGCAATCGCGGCTTTCGCCGTCCTCGATGGGGCCGATGTGCTGCCCCAGACGCGCCTGGTGAAACAGATCCTTCTCATGCGTGATCAATTTCAGAACATATTACAAGGGGGAGAGATCCCCTATTACCAGAAGGAACGGCTGCTCGGCCCCGGCGTGACTTCCGGCGTGTGGAGGCTCGCGCACTGGCGTCACACCCTCATCACTTATGCCCACGGGATGCCCGCGCAGCAGATTTTTGGCTTCGGCATTGGCTCCTCGCCGCTCTTGCTGCCCAACTTCCCTCACAACGAATATCTGAGGGTGCTGTTCGAGCAAGGCGCGGTAGGCCTGATCTTGTTCCTTACCATCTGGGCCCTGATCATCAAAACCGCGCCCCCGGCGCTCCGTTATGTCGCGCTGATCATCGCCATTTATTCTTTCAGCGAAAACAACCTTGACAATTTTCCTTTCATGGCGCTGTTGATTTTGTTTCTTGCAGCGAGTGATCGCGCCATTACGCCCGGTTCGAGAAATCACAATGAAAGTCCTCATCGCAAACAACTATTTCTATCTGCGCGGCGGCTCCGAACGCGTAATGTTTAACGACATTCGGGCGCTAACCGAAGCCGGAATCGAAGTGGAGACCTTCTCCGCCGCGGATCCGGACAACGCGCCCGGGGAGCATGCGCATTTTACGCGCGGCGTCGATGTCCACGCGAAGAATCCGTTCCGTTTGGCTCAGGCGGCCTGGGAAGTGATCGACTGCAAACGCACGGCCGCGGATTTTGCCGCGCTGCTCGATAAGTCCAAGCCCGACATCGTGCACTGTCACAACATCTACGGACGGCTGACCACGTCGATTCTGCCCGTGCTGCGGGCCCGGCGAATTCCCGCTGTGCTGACGGTTCACGACTACAAGCTGGTCTGTCCCTCGTATCTGATGTTGCGCGACGGAAAGCCCTGCAATGCTTGCATCGACGGCGGCTTTTACCGCTGCGCGTTCCGCCGCTGCCACAAGAACAGCCTCGCCACGTCGGCCATCAGCACCCTGGAAGCCTATTTCGCGCGCTTCGCCGATCGCTATGGCGCAATCTCCAGCTTCTTGTGCCCCAGCCGGTTCCTCGAAATGCTCCTGATGCGATCGGGCGTCGATGTCAATCGCGTGATGTACCATCCGAATGCTGTCGATCCAGATGTCTACATGCCGGCTTACGAGGGGCAGTACGTACTCTATGCCGGACGCCTCTCGCAGGAGAAAGGACTGTCGACACTTCTCGATGCCATCGCCGGCACCGGTATTCCGCTGAAGATCGCGGGCGCCGGGCCCATGCAGCAGGTGGTGGGCAAACTTGCCGCCGATGCTCCAGGCTCGATCACATTGGAAGGTTATTGCGACACCGCGCGCCTTCGCGATCTTTATCGCAACGCCGCGTTCATCGTCGTCCCGTCTGAATGGTACGAGAATGCGCCGATGAGCGTGCTCGAGGCTTTTGCTTACGGCAAACCTGTGGTGGCGACACGGATCGGCGGCATTCCTGAGCTGGTGGTGGATGGTGTAACCGGCTCTCTCGTAGACTGCCGGGCTCCCGCACAGCTTCGCGCGTCCCTACGCAAACTCTGGCTCGACCCCGAAGCGCGCCGCCGGATGGGTCACCACGCTCGCGCGCTGGTTGAAACCACGTTCTCCCAAACAGCGCGAACAGAATCGCTGATTGCCATCTACACACATTTGATTC
>JASIGB010000219.1:0-3246 GCA_030045355.1 Bryobacteraceae bacterium | reverse complement strand
CTACGTGATGCGGCCGGGATTCTTCAGCTTCAGCGCTCCGTATAAGGACGCAGACGGGAAAACGCTCGGCAATCTGCCGTGCATCAAACCGCCGTGGGAGCGCTTGTTCGCCGTCAACGCCAATACGGGCGAGATCGCCTGGCAAGTGCCGCTGGGCGTCACCGATTTTCTGCCCGTCGAGAAGCGCAACACCGGGCGGTCGGGCGCGTTCGCCGGTCCCATCGTCACGGGCGGAGGACTGGTGTTCATCGGCGCGACGAGCGATGCGCGCTTTCGCGCCTTCGACGCGAAAACCGGCAAGGAGTTGTGGAGCGCTCAGCTGGACTATTCCGCGACCGCGAATCCGATGACGTACGAAGGTAAGAGCGGCAAGCAATACGTCGCCGTTGTTTCGGCTGGGCCGGGCAAAGGCAACGATCAATCGCTGATCGCGTTCGCGGTGCCGTAGAACATGCGGCTAACGCTCGATCGGAGCGCCCGCGAGCCAGCGCTTGCCGCGTGCGTACAGCGCTTCCACCTCCGGCCCCTTTAGTCCCGGCATGTCGGTCTTCACTTTGTATCCGATGTTGCTCTGCAAATAAGCCAGGTGCCGGTAGCCTTCGGGAAAACGCTGCAATAAATCCTGATCGAGCGGCAGCAGTTTGCCGGGATCCACCGGGTCCATGCGATCCTTTTCGTAAATCGGCTGCCGCAGCACGATCGCCCAGCGGCCGCCGCGCTTCTCGAAGAAGTCGTAAAAGCGGCCCGTGCACACCACGTCGCAGGGCACGTCATGCACCAGGGCGCGCTGATTGATGGTCATCTTGGTCTGCGAGATCGCGCGGGTGCCTTCGATATCGCACGTGAAGGCTCCCTGGAAATGCAGGATGTTCACGCCGCGCTCAAAGCCTTCCTTGCTCACGCGAATGAACTGCTCGGCCGTGCCTTGAAACCAGGTGGCCATCATGTAGCCGTCCTCGTGCCACACCGTACGAAAGCGTTCCCAATCGCCGGCGTCGCGCCACAACACCCAATTGTCCACCACGGTTCGAATCGCGAGCTCTTCGGATTGTTCGTTAGCCATGACCAGACATTGTATCGAGACGCGAGGGTTATCCTGGGGGCATGGAGAGAGTCACGGGCGTCAGCGCATCGCAGGCCAACTGGGTCACAAGATATTTGTATCGCGCGATCGTAAAGCGCATCGGGCGCGTGCCGAAGTCGAAAACTCTGGCGGCGCATCATACGCCCACGCTGCTGGCTACCACCTGGATGGACTCGGTGTGCGCGTCGGCGCGCGACGTGGCGCCGTCGCTCAAAGAACTGGTCCAGTTGAAAGTGGCGGCGATGGTGGGATGCCCGTTTTGAATCGACATTCATTCTGCCGGGAGCAGAAAGGCCGGAGTCACCGAGGAGCAGTTGCATGACCTGGCGAAGTTCGAATCGAGCGAGGCGTTCACGACGAAAGAGAAGCTAGCGCTGCGGCTGACGGTGGCGCTGACGCGGACACCCGCGAACGTAGGCGATCAGCTCTTCGCGGAATTGCGCGACGTCTTCAGCGAACAGCAGTTGGTGGAACTGGCGACGGCGATCGCGTGGGAGAACTATCGTGCGCGATTCAATCGGACGTTCGGGATTTTGGCGGAGGGATTCTCCGAAGGCGCGTATTGCCCGCTGCCGGAGAAGTGATTAGGGCAGCAACTGGAATTGAACGGTGAGCGAGCAGGTGGAGGGCGCTGAAGCACTGGCGGGGACGAGATAGTCGGTCGCCGCGACGGCGCCAGAAAGGACGGCGTAATAGACGCCGTTAGCGACCGTTGGTGAAGCGGCCACGTTGGACAGCTTGAGGACCGACCCGAGCGTCATCCCGGCCGCGCCGGCGAGCTTCTGCGCCTGCGCGGTGGCGTCAGAGATCAAGTTGGCGTTCGTGCACGTCTGGGCAAGCTGCGAAGCCTGCGCTTGCGCGGACGTCTGAACGCCGGTGACGCTAAACGAGAGGGTCAGTCCGCTATTATTTTGCGTGATGTTTTGTTCGAGATTCGTGAGAGAGGCGATGGCCGGCGTGAGGTTGGCGAGCGGTACGGCGAGGTTAAAATCCCACTGGAGCATGGTCGCGCTGGAGCTGTAGACGCCGGTGAGATTTAGCGGTGTGATCCCGAGGCCGGAGAGCGGGCTCACGATCTGCTCGAGATTTGTTTCAGGACTCGAAGTAACGGTCAAGCTGAGCAATGCCTGATCGGGCGCAACGGTGATCGAGCGGGTGGCTGTGATGGTTACGGTTTGGGACGGGAGTTGCGCAAAAACAGGCACGGCCAGCAGAAGAATGGAGAGAGGAAGCCGGCGCATAAAGCTAATCGCGAGTGACGTTGAATTTCACGGTAACGGCGCAGGGCGGAGGAGTGCTGTTGTAAATCGTGGAAATGAACGCGCCCGAGCTGACCAGTTGCGAACTGGTGGTCACAGTCGACGTGGAACTCGACAATGCGAGAATCGCGCCTAGTTGCACGCCCGCGGCGGCGGCCAGTGCCTGCGCCTGCGTGGTTGCGGAGGTGATGAGAGCCGAAAGCGAACAGGTTTGCGATTGCGCCAACTGCTCGGAAACCTCGGTTCCCGCGATGCTGAACGAAAGCGTCAGGCCGTTGTTGGCTTTCACGATGTTCTGTTGTAGCGTCGTTAAGCTGGCGACCGTGGCTTTCGTGTTCGCCAAGGGCGACGTCACGGTGAAGAGCCAGACCAGCAGTGGTGTGGACTGAGCGCCAGGGAAGGGGTTCAACAGCGATGAGCTGAGTTGCGTGCTGACGCCGGAGAAATTCGCGGCTGTGATTCCCGATCCGGCGAGCGCGGTGAGCACGTCGTCCAGGCCCATGGTCAGCGGCGACGTTACGGTGACCGAGAAAACCGCCTGGTCCGGCTGCAAATTGACGTTATTGGAAGCGCTCACCGTGATCGAATTGGAGTCCAATTGCGCGAATGCCAGGGAGCAACACACTAATAGCAGAAGAGGAGCGATTCTTCGCATTGGTACAGTATACTTTCAAAATGTCCGCTGATCCACCTGTCGAGAGGGCCCTGCTCGCGTTTCGTAACGTGTCCGTCATGCTTGGCGGGAAACGCGTGCTCGACCACATTTCGCTCGATATCGGAGCGGGCGAGCACGTCGCGATCCTGGGGCCCAACGGCTGCGGCAAATCGACGCTCATCAAAACCATCACGCGCGAATGCTATCCGCTGGCGACGCCCGGTTCATCTCTGAAAATCCTGGGCCGC
>JASIGB010000020.1:0-3593 GCA_030045355.1 Bryobacteraceae bacterium | reverse complement strand
TTCACCCAACTCTATTCCGAGATCGAAAATCCCGCCGTCCTGATTTTCGCCCTGCTGTTTCACAATGTCGGCAGCGCGTCTGTCGACGGTCCGGTGCGCGGCTCCCTGGCGCTCGCCCGCCAGGCCACGGAGCGCATGCGCGTGCCCGACGAGGCGCAGCGCGAGATCGATTTTTTGATCGAGCACCAATTGGACCTCGCCGAGGTCATGAGCGGGCGCGACGTCGAGGACCCGGCAACCGCGCGCCATCTCGCCGAACACGTGGGAACCATCGAGCGCCTGAAGCTGCTCACGGTCATGACCTACGCCGACCTGGCCGCTTTAAGTTCCGACGCCATGACACCCTGGCGCATGGAGCGGTTGTGGAGCGCCTACCAGGTCGCCCAGCACGAGCTCACCCGCGAACTGGAAACCGATCGCATCCAGGAGGTTCCCGAGAATGTCGCCGGCCGCGCCGGCTTTTTGACCGGATTCCCGATCCGTTATTTGCGCGCCCATTCGTCCGCCGAAGTGGAAGAGCACGGCCGTCTGTATGAAGAGAGCCGCCCCACCGGCGTCTCTGTCCAGCTCGATCGCATCGAAGGCGCATACCGGCTCACCGTGATCGCGCGCGACATGCCGGCCTTGTTCGCGTCGTTCGCCGGAGCCATTTCCAGCTTCGGGCTGGACATCCTCAAGGCGGAGGCCTTCTCTAACGCGCGCGGAACCATCCTCGATACCTTTGTGTTCGCCGATCGCCAGCGCACGCTCGAATTGAACCCGCCGGAAGCCGAGCGGCTGCTGGACTTGATCCGCCGCGTGGCGCTCGGCAAGACCGACGCGCGGCGCCTGTTGCGCGGCAGCGCGCAGGCCGACCCGAAAAAGCGCGGGGCGCCGCCCCAGGTCCACTTCGACTCCGACGCCTGCGATACCGCCACGCTGGTCGAAATCTCGGCCGAGGATCGCCCGGGGTTGCTTTACAACCTCGCCACCGTGTTCTCTTCGAGCGCTTGCAATATCGACGTCGTGCTGATCGACACCAAAGGCCATCGCGCCATCGACGTGTTTTATGTCGCACACGACGGGCAAAAACTCACGCCGGAGATGCAGGCCGCGCTGAAGGACAAGCTGCTGGCGGTCTGCTAGGGAACGGGGCTCGGTTGCCCCGCGGGCGCGACGCGCGAATGCGCGGCTTTCTTGCTTTGATACATCGAAGCGTCTGCGGCGGCCAGAAATTCCTGGGCCGTCTCCGCGTCGCCCGGCAATGTGGCGAGCCCGATGCTGAGGCTGACCACGAGTGGACCTTGCGCGGTCCGGATGGAAGTCTGCGCCAAGCGCTGCTCGATGCGCTTGCGCACCAAGGCCGCGTCGGCAGTGCTGGAGTGCGGAAGGATCACGGCGAATTCGTCCCCGCCCAGCCGCGCGCAGGTGTCCGTGGCGCGGCAGCAGGACTGGATCACATGCGCTACCGCCTTCAATGCGTCGTCGCCCGTACGATGGCCAAACCGGTCATTGATCGATTTGAAACGGTCCAGGTCGATCAGCAGCAGCGAAACCGAGCCGTAGCGGCGGGCACGCGCCACCTCCTGATTCAGGCTTTCGTCGAAGCGGCGCCGGTTGTATAAGCCCGTGAGCGGATCCGTGACCGCCAGGTCGAGCAGCTTGGCGTTGGCGTCTTCCAGGCGCTTTTTGTACGACACCAGGATTTCGGTACGCTGCCGGACCAGCAGTTCGAAAGCGCTGCCGAGAGAGTCGGCCGGCGCCGGGGCATTGGCGGCGAAGACCACCGCCGAAGGGATCTGCACACCCGTCACGGGCGCCCGCTCCTGGCGCTTCAGCACGGCTTCGTAAGCCTTTTGGACCGCGAAATATCCAATCTGGTAGCGGTTTTCGTCGATCACGGCCGAAACCACGCCGCGCTCGAGTAGCGGCCGCACCCGCTCGGTGTTGCTGAAACCGATGCAGGGCGCCGCCGGACGGCCTGCGTTGAGATCCTCGATCGCGCTGGCGATCGAGACCAGATCTTCGTTCCCGACATAATATCCGCCCACCGGCCCGTAGTGGCGCAGCAACTCGCAGGTGGCGTCAAATGGCGCCGGGACATCGAGGCAGCACGTCTCCTGGATGCGGCCCTGGTAGCGCGCCAGCGCCTCCCGGAAACCCTCGTGCCGCTGGGCAAGATGGAACTCGTCGAGTGGCCCGGGAAACGATAGAACGCGTCCCTGCCCGCCCATCAGCTTCACCAATACCTCGCCCGCCAACACGCCGGACTGCCGGGCATCGGCCCCTACCAGCGCCGCGCGCTGGCTCCGCGGGGCATCGCCCAGAAATGCGATCACCGGCGTTCCGGCCAGCGCGTGTTCGTCGATCAGATCGTCCAGGGCACTCGCGTGCGCGGGCCACAGCGCGATGGCCTCCGGCGGGCTGTCTAGCAGCGTCTGGAGGACCTCGCGCTGCTCCCCTACGTCCCCGCCTTGAGTGGTGAGATTCTGCACTTCCACGCCGAACGAAGCAAGATCGAACGTAGCCTCCCAAACCCCTTGCCACAACAGATCAAAGAAATCCGCGGGCTGGACAGGAGCGATAACGGCAATCGTCGCGTGATCCGGCAAGACAAGCCTTTCACCTGCGTTATCGTACCGCCGGGCGAATTCTTTAACCGCGAGCCGGAAGACTTACTGGGGACCCGACCCGGAAATCGGCGTGCCGTCCTCGTTCACAGCCACGCGGTGATGCGGGGTGGGAGTGTCCGAACTGCTCGACGAACCGGAAGGCAGCGCGTCCGATGAGGAAGTAGAAGATGAGGTTGAATCGCCGCTGCTGCTGCGCGCCCGCGTGAGGTGCGGCCGGTCATCTGTATCGTTGCCGCGCGCGTCCTCGGTAGGCGACATGTGCATCCTGCGGTAGTGCACCTCGGCATCCGAAAAACGCGCGCGCGCCTGGGCCGCCAGGTCCACCCGTACGTCGTCCTCATCGCCGGGGTGCACGCCTTCGGGAAGATTGAAGTACAGCGTATAGCGCTGGCGCAGACGTTCGAGCGTGTCTTCGAGCGCCGAAGCATCGTTCACCGACATGCTGTCGCCGCCCGAATCGCGAGCGATCTCGGACGTTCCCGCCGAGTGCTGCTGCTGTCCACCGCCTCCGCCGCCTCCGGGGTACCCGCCCCCGCGTCCGAAGATGATCCCACCGAGCGGCCCGCCCAAGCCCGGTCCGCCCAGACCGCCGCCACCGGGATACCCGCCGCCGCGCCGCCCGTACCCGCGCGGCATCGCATCGGGCGCGATCAGCGCGCACATCACAGCGTTGGCATTAGCCAGCGCGCGACCCACCCCAGCGTCGTCGCGGTCGAATTCCGTCATGTCGTCGGTCAGGATCACGATGGCCCGCCGTGCATCGCGCCGGCCATGCTGCCCGATGTAATCGGCCGCGTCCAGCATAGCGCGCGTGATGTCGGTTCCGCCGTTGAAGCGCTCCTCGCGCAGCAGCCGGTCGAAGGCGCGCTGTACCTCCTGCTTGCTGCTGTTGAATGGCAGGCGCACACGGGTGTAACGGTCGAAGACCATGATCCCCATGCGGTCGTTCGCATTGAGCTGGTTCAGCGCTTCGCCCGAAGC
>JASIGB010000218.1:0-6656 GCA_030045355.1 Bryobacteraceae bacterium | reverse complement strand
GAGGCCAGGATCAATTCCGGAACATTAAATTTAAGGCACGCGTCCAGCACATTGGTCATGCCTTTGACGCCGACCTCTAGTACAAGCTCCGGCTTCGTGTAGAAGAATTCCGTGCCATTCACAAAGGCCAGATGAAAGACACTGTCGATGCCTCGCATCGCGCTGGCAACCGCGTTAGGATCGCGAATGTCGCCGTCAAAAAACTCGAAGCCTCCGTCTAGTCCGGCGAGACGCCGCAGGCTGCCGCGGGAATTGTTGTCGAACACGCGAACGAAATGACCTTGCCGCACCAGACGGGCCACGACGGCGCTTCCAAGAAAGCCGGACCCGCCTGTCACCAGATAGCGTGTCACGGACGCCTCACCTGTGCCGCGAGCGGAACACCGGAGGTCGCTCTCACCGCTACCCGCGGCTGGGTCTTGGAATTTTGGCGCAGCCGGAGACTTCCCCAGAGGAACCAACGCAAATATTCCAGCGTCCACGAGCCGAGGCGAAATGTGGACTCTCCCCCATACAGGCGATCAATGGAGATAATGGGGACCTCGCCCAGCTTCAAGCCGGCCAACTGCGCCTTCATGCTCATCTCGAACGCAACCGCCCATCCTACCGGGCGCGACTCAAGCTGCAGTTGAGAAAACACGGAACGCCGCAAAAGCTTGATCCCGGTTGTGGCATCGGTCAATACGCAGCCGGAAAGGACGTGAAAGAGGCGGTTGGCGATACGCGAAAGAATCTGACCGATGAACGATCCGCCCAGCCTGCGGCCTCCGTGAGCGTAGCGCGTGCAACTCACGAAATCGCAGCCTTCGGCAGCCAAAGCCAGCATATCCTCGATCGCGAGCACCGGTCCGATCTCGTCGGCGGCGAAAATCAACACGTGTTCGCCCAGGGCGGCCTCGACGCCGGCGCGGATGGCGTTCGTCACTCCACGTCCAAATCGATTGTGTACCAGCCGCAGGTTGACATACTGGCCCTGCATCGAGGCCACGACCGGAATGCTGGTGTCCGCCGGGTCGTCGCAGATGACCAGCACTTCGTGGGGAATCTCCAGCGCAGCCCGAAGGATCTTGAGCATGATCTTCAGATTGATCCCTTCGTTGCGGACCGGCAGGAGAATCGAGAGCAAGACCGGGGAGGGTGTCATTCCGCACCGCCGGCCAAAACCAGCTTCGGCGCTTCCTGTTGAACGAACTGCCGGATGCGATCGCACACCGTCGCGACGTCGTCCTCTAGCAAAGTGAACGCTGACGGCAGCCAGAGTGCGGCGGGAGCGACGCGGGAGCTATTCGGAAACCTGTCATCTGGCTCTTTATAGGGCGCCTGAGTATGAATCGGACGCCAGAACCTGCGGCAATGGATGTGGTGCGCCTCCAGGTAGCGGTCCAACTCATCACGGTATTCTACGATCGCGTCAGTCCATTGCGGTGATTCGCCGCGCTCGATGTCGAAGCCGGGGAGGGAGATTCCCGGCACATTCCGCAGTTGGCTCAAATAGGCCAAATAGATCTCTTTCATCCTTCGCAGGCGAGCCGGCAGAGCCCCCATCTGCGCCAGACCGATCGCGGCTTGAAGATTCGTAAACTTGAAATTGTATCCAATGCTGTGGTGAACGTCATCGCCCCCGGTGCCACGGGTAGGGCGCCCCTGGTCTTTCAATTCGCGCAGCTTGTGGTAAAGGGAATCATCGTCGGTTAAGATGGCCCCGCCCTGGCCGGTAGTGATAGTTTTATTCGGCGAAAACGAGAGACATCCCGCCGAGCCGATCGTGCCCAGATATCGTCCACCATATTGGGAGACGAATGCTTCGGCAGCATCCTCGACCACCAGCAGCCCATACCGCCGGGCGATCTCGTCGAGCGCTGGCAGGTTGGCCGCGCGCCCGCTGACATGCACCGGGACAATGGCCTTGGTCCGCTTGGTGATCGCACGCAGTACACTATCGGGATCAATATTGAGCGTTTGCGGGTCCACGTCCACTAGCACCGGTTTTGCACCGGTCATCTCCACGGCATTCGCGGTCGCGATGAAAGTCAGATCGGGAACAAGGACCTCGTCGGAGGGGGCGATCCCCAGTCCTTTCAGTGCGAGGAAGATGGCGGCCGTACCGCTGGTCACGGCAACCACGTGCCGGACACCCAGCAAACGGGCGAGTTCATCTTCAAAACGTTCGGTATACTTGCCTTCGTTCAAGTAGTTACTATCCACTACCTCTTGAACGTTTTGAATTTCGGCGCCGGTCATCTGGGGCGCCCACCAGGGGATCTCTTTGTGCATTACAAAGCTCTCGACCGCAACTGCTGCTCCAGGGAGGAGACCTGTTTCAGTACATTGTCGCGATTGCGAGGCCGCAGATATCGAATGGGGACACCGGCATAGACTGACCAAGGCTCGAATTGGAAGCGCGCGGGAACGAAGCTCAGCGCTCCGACTACGGTCCCTTCCGGAAGCGTATTGGCGGGCATCACGACGGAATTGGATCCGACGGCGGTGTAGTTTCCGAGCTCCACATCGCCGGCGATCAGATGATCTTTTACCTCCTGCACGCCTGGGGGAATGATGGTAACCAAGTCTTGCGTGAAATCGTCACTAGTGCACCAGATCTTTACCCCCGACGACAGGCTGCAAAAATCCCCAATCGCAAACTGGCGCTCCACGCCGCCGGCCACACTGCATCCGGAGGCAATATGGGTACAGCGGCCGACCAAAACCTTGGTGGAGAAATAACAGAAGTCGTCTATGATTGAGTCCTCTCCAACCGAGAAAAACTCCCGATGCCGGATTCTCGTGCGCGGAGAAATGATGGCCTTCATAACCTACACGGTTACGGCAACCAGCCTCTCTCGCTCCCAAAAATTCCAAATGTCGATTGCGATTTTATCCCTTATTTCGATGTCTCTATACACGTCGTGCGGCGTGCAAAGCACAATAATGTCGCTCCGGGAAACCACTTCATCGAGCGGCAGCAGATCCGGGTCTCCCACAACATAAGGATCTGTCGTGAGCACTTGCTTGGCGCGAAACGCCACCAGCTTCTTCAACTTGTAGCTCAAGGAGGAGCGCGGGTCGTCGTTGTTGGCCTTAAAAGCCATTCCCAGCAGTCCGACCGTCATGGTTTCGAGCGGATACCGGGAGGACAACTGATCCAGCACAAACATCGGCAGACTCTCGTTCACCAGCATCGCCGCGAGCCCTAAACTGAACTGGTTCTTGTAGAACGCAGTCAACTGCATGGTGTCCTTGAATAAACAGGGGCCGGCGGCGAAACCGGCGCGCGGAACGTCCGCCAGACGCGGATAATTATGCTTCATTCCGTCGAGAATGCGATAATAATCCGCTCCCGCGGCCTGGGCGATTAAATAGAACTGATTGGTGGTGGCGAATTGGATATATCGATAGGCGTTACTAAAAAGCTTCACCAGTTCGGCTTCGATGGCGGATAACCGCACAATTTCGGGCGCAATCGTTGCAAACAGAGCCGCGGCCTCGTCCTCGGCTTCCGGAGTGGTCCCGCTGACGACTTGCGGCAAAGTGAGCAGCTCCTCAATGGCTTTGCCTTGCACAATCCGCTCCGGACAAAACGACAATTTGGGAGATTTGCCTTTCGCCAGGAAATAGTTGGCAATCGCTTGCGTTACCCCAGGGTATACGGTGGAGCGGAGAATAACCAGCTGATCGTTTGAAATGTAGGGAAACAGGCCGTCGATGCATCGCGTGATGGCTTTCAGGCTGGGATTCAAAAATTCATCGACTGGCGTACCGATGACCACGATCAGCACTCTAGCCTCGGCCACCAGCGCCACGTCCGAAGTTAGCTCGAGGGAACCATCGCCTAACACCTTGGCCAGGAAGGGCTCGGCGCCAGCCTCCATGAAAGGCATTTTGCCGCCTCGGATCGTTTCCAGCGCACTGGAATTGGTGTCGTAAATGAGGACGCGCTGGCCGCGAGACGCGAACAGAATGGATAGCGGAAGACCCACGTGCCCGGCTCCGCCGACTACGCAAACGTCAAATAGGGAACGCGGGGCCAGCCTACCTTGATCCTGAGCCATTGAAAGGAAAATCCACGGAATCGAACATATTAGCAAAAACCATTTCTAAGCACAAGCTTTAACGATTCTGCTTTAACCATTCTGGGCTTTCACCTTCAAGGGGATCCGCGATCACGCGGGTAAGCTCACGCCCGTTCCAGCGGCTCGCCGGTCCGCTGAGAAAAAGCGTCGCCTGAAGACACAATTCATCGTGCCGTTCCCCAGATGCTCGATCAGCCGAACATTCCGCCTTGGGAGCGTATGCCCCTTGGCCGCAATCGCGATCATGGGCCTCGCGCAAGGAGCATCGATTGCGCCGGTTCTGCAACGGGCCGGAGTTGCTATCTCGCCCAGTTTCGAAGAGCGCTGCTGCGATTCCGGGAGGAGGCAATACAGTTGGGAAACCCCGGGTGTGACCGCCACGTTGACCGCAGGCGCCATTGTCGCGCTCCATTGCGCCGATGGCGTAACCCTTCGGATGACCATTCCGGGCGCCAATCCGCGGGCAGAGCCGGTGGGCGAAGCGCAGGTCCCGCGCAGGACTCTTTTCTATTGGGGAAAACCGTTGAAATGGCGAGTGGATTCGCATTTCGCCCAGGTACG
This sequence comes from Bryobacteraceae bacterium, assembly GCA_030045355.1. Lineage (GTDB taxonomy): Bacteria > Acidobacteriota > Terriglobia > Bryobacterales > Bryobacteraceae > Palsa-89. Next base: position 2,025 of record JASIGB010000218.1, on the reverse strand, counting down.
CTACCGGGCCATCTATCCGGGCATTGATCTCATATTCGCGTCGAATTCGGGCCATCTGGAATACAGCTTCGAGGTGTCCCCGGGCGCCGACCCGGGTGCAATTCGCATGCGCTTCGAGGGCGCGACATTTTCCTTGGACCGCTCCGGCGAGGTAACGGTTTACAGATCTGGCTTCAAGATCCTGCAATCGAATCCGAATGCTTTTCAAATCGCCGGAGGGCGGCATTCCGTTGCGTGCAGCTATGTACTGGCCGGTCCGCAAGAGTTGCGGCTGAAGACAGGGCCTTACGATCGTAGCGCTCCCCTGACCATCGATCCGGTCCTGTCCTTTACCACCTTTATCGGAGGACCGGGATTCAGCGCGATCTACGCCATGGCAACCGATGGCTCCGGCAATCTGTACATCGCTGGCCAGACCAGTTCCCTGAGCCTGTGGAACGGCGCTGGGCCGGTGCGCTCCAGTAGTAATGCTTTCCTCGTGAAATTGAATGGCGCGGCAACTCAGGTCCTATACACGCTCTATCTGGGCGGCAGTGGGAGCGATACCGCTAAATCCATAGCCGTGGACTCCTCCGGAAATGCATACGTCGCCGGCATTACGTCTTCGCCCGACTTTCCGGTCACGGCCGGATCCTTCTCCACGATCGCTCCCGGACCCCAGAATGCTTTTGTCGCAAAAGTAAGCCCTCTGGGTGCATTGCAATACTCGACGTATCTCGGCGGCGCGACAGCCGACTTTGGTGATGCGATCGCAATCGATTCGGCCGGAGAGGCGTTTGTCGCCGGCGAGACCGAATCTCCATTATTTCCGGTGACGCCTGGTGCGTTGCAGCCAGCCTATGAGGGAGGCGTTTCTGACTGTTTCGTTTCCAAGCTGAACGCGTCGGGGAGCGCGCTGGTGTATTCCACCTTCCTGGGAGGCTCGGGCCTGGACGCCTGCAGCGCGGTCGCCGTCGACTCGGCGGGCGATGCCTATGTCACGGGCACGACTTACTCGGCGAACTTCCCGACCCTGGGAGCGTTGCAAAGCCTCGGCGGAACCGCCAGCGCTTTTGTTTCGGAAATCAATCCAACCGGATCCGCGTTGGTGTATTCCACATTTCTTGGCGGGACGAATCTCGACCAAGGGTACGCCATCGCGGTAGACAGCTCCGGTAACACCTACGTTGCCGGTGCGACAGCATCTCCGGACTTTCCCACAACGCCAGGTGTTTTCCAGGCTAGTTTAGGAGGTATTTACAACGCGTTCGTCTCCAAGCTGGCCCCAGGCGGAGTGAGCCTGGTCTATTCCACTTTCTTGGGCGGTTCAGGTTCCGATACGGCCACCTCGATTGCCCTCGACAATTCGGGAAGAGTATTTCTGGCTGGCTTTACGTCTTCGGTGAATTTTCCCCAAGAAAACGCTCCGGACCCGCAGTTTCAAGGCTACTTCGATGCTTTCGCGAGCGTCCTGGATCCGGAAGCAAAAACTCTCATTTTCTCCAGTTATCTTGGCGGGACTGGCGATGATCGCGCCTACGCCGGAGCGCTTGGGGCAGGAAGCAGCTTTTACGCCGCCGGCTTAACATCGTCGAGCAATTTTCCGGCCGGCGATGCGTTGGAGCCTGTGTTGAGCGGGTCATACGCCGGCTTTTTACTAAAGATTTCGGGCGTGTTTGACCTTGCGCTAAACCAGCCTGCAACGCAGAGCAGCACTTATGCTCCCGGATTCAGCAATGCATCCGACGCGGTGGATGGCAACACGAACGGGAGCTACTCCGACGGCTCGGTCAGCACGACCGGGGACGATCAGAATGCCTGGTGGGAGGTCGATCTGGGTAATACCTTCGCGCTGACCTCCATCACGATCTGGAACCGCACCGACTGCTGCGGCAGCCGTCTGAGCGATTACTGGGTCTTTGTCTCCAACACCCCGTTTGCAACCACCGACACTCCCACAACGCTGCAGGGTCGCGCGGGAGTCTTCAGCAGCTATCAAACAACCGCTCCCAATCCCAGCTCCAATATTATTATCCCCGGAGCGCA
>JASIGB010000217.1:0-8275 GCA_030045355.1 Bryobacteraceae bacterium | reverse complement strand
CTCCAGCCAGGATCCCTTGCCGGGGAAATATCCCCAACCTCCGTCCGGGTTCTGATTGTCGCGCAGGAACTCCAGCCGAGATTCCAGATACAATCCCACGGACTGGCTATCGACGAGATCGGGTGAAAGCTTTAGAAGAGCACGGGGATCGGCGCCGCCTGCTCAGAGTTGCCGCATCCCCCCTTCCTTGTCTTCCTTGTCTTCCTTGTCTTCCTTGTCTTCCTCGTCTCCCTCGTATTCCTTGCATTCCTTTAGTACTTTGATCCTACTCGCGCCGGGTTTGGTACCGACTGGCGGGTAGTCCTGGGCTCCCAATAAAAACGGTACATTCAGCCCTTTGTGCGATCATCCGCGGCTGCGAGAATCGGGACGTGCCAGGGAGGAGGAGCCGATGACGAAATTGATTGAGGTAACCCTGAAGCTGAAGATCTGGAAAGACAACCGCGGGCAGGACCTGGTGGAATACGCGCTGATGCTCGGATTCCTGGTCTGCGCCTCCGCTTACACGCTCCCGCAGGTGGCGCTGAGCATCTCCAACGTCCTCAACACGGTGGTGGCGATCCTGGGCGGTGGCGGACCAGCCAACGCGCCCGCGTAACAGCGCCGCAAGCCGTTAGAATCAAAGCGTGCGGCTGAAGATAGTTCAGGTGGGAGAGCCGGTGCTGCGCCAATGCGCCCGCCAGTTGTCGCCAGAGGAGATCGCTCTAGCGGAGACGCAGCAACTGATCCTCGCCATGCAGGAAACCATGCGCGACGCGCCCGGCGTCGGTTTGGCGGCCCCGCAAGTCGGTCTGCCGCTCCAGCTCGCGGTGATCGAAGACCGTCCCGAATACTCCAAGGACATCTCCCCCGACCGCCTGGCCGAGCGCCAGCGCCAGGCCGTTCCCTTTCAGGTTTTGATCAACCCGCGCATCGTCGAGCAATCGAGCGAACAGGTGGAATTCTTTGAGGGCTGCCTGAGCCTGGCTGGGTTCAGCGCGCTGGTGAAACGATCCCGCCAGGTAGCCGTCGAATACTGGGATGAGCACGGCGAGCCGCGCCGGGTCGAAGCACAGGGGTGGTATGCGCGGATTCTCCAGCATGAGATCGATCACTTGAATGGCCGCCTCTACATCGACCGTATGGAGCCGCGATCCTTCATGAGCCTCGAGAATCTGGGCCGTCACTGGAAGGACATGCCGGTGGAAGCGATTCGCAAGGGGTTGGGAATCGAGCAACGCTGATGCGGGCGATCCTGCTACCGCTTTTGGCCGCCGCCTGGTGCCACGCCCAGGTTTCCGCGGACGTTGCGCTCAGCAACGGCGTTCAGGTCGGCATCGCCACGCTCACCGGCAACGGCACGCCTGTGTCCTTGATGGCCGATCTGGAGCCAGCCTCCGGCGACAGCTTCTATCGCATTTTTCGGGATGAAAACAACCTCGCGGTGTTCGCCTACGAGCTAGAGGTGACGCGCACCGCGGACGGGGACAATTTCCGAGCCACCGCTAAGCCGGCCACCGATGCTTTCGCCGCGCGCTTCCCCAATGCCGACGGAGGAAAACCCACGCCGACTCTGTCCACCACACTGGAATCGCCGGTGTTGCATTCGGGCGAAAGCTTCCAAATTCCAATTTCCGCCAATCCCGGGCTGGGACAAACGCTCACCGATAGCGTGCACGTCCTGTTGCACCCGACGGGCACGGCGAACAACACCCCGGTGGCCAGCGCCCGGATTCGCTTCGACAGCCTGAAGGTGTTTATCCAGGGAACCCTGGCGTCGCCTTCGGGCTCCGGGGCTGACGTGGCCGGCCGCTACGCGATGTTCTATCTGCCCGGCCGCGGCGCCTACATTTTTTCCGCTAACGCCAGCGAGCCGCCGCCGTTCGTCCAAGTGGGCGGCGTGGACGGCAAACGCCTTACGTTTAGTATCGACAACGAAATGTACGATTGCACAGCGAACGCGCCGATCCTGGTGCACTCCGAGCGCGGGCAACTGTGGGTCTATCACAATCCCGATTACAAGCCCGGCGGCAACTGGACCAAAACTGATCTATCGAATTCGCACGAGCAATTCTTCACTGCCGGATCGGATTCGCTGCGCTGGTGGATGCCATAACGCGGGCGCTCGCCTCGGCTACGGGCCGGCCGCGCCGGGCACGATGAACCGGCCGGAAAATTCTGTCTTCAGTCCGAAGAAATCATCCTCGCCAAGACGCACCTGGGACCGCGCGGTGATGAAAAAAGGCAGCGCGTGCCTAAGAATCGCTTGGCCGTTCCAGCTCACTACCCCGATTCTGTCCTGTGGCGAGAATTCCAGATCGATGCGCTCGAACCCCGGATGTTCCAGCAGCACACCGGCAGACTGCATCTGGGGCACTCGCGGATCGCCCCAAGCTGACGTGATCCTGAGCCGGCCATCCGGAGTACATAGCCCGGACAGCGAGTATCTCATGGAAAATTCACTGATCGAGATCAGCGGCTGGGAGCCCAGGGGACAAGGGTCGGAAAAGTAGAAATATCCATGGATATGCACAGGCGGATTCAGCACGAGCCGATATCTCTCAACCGGGCTGAACCATTGGGCCAACCTTAAGTACGCGGCCGGGTGCGCCTGCACGAACTGATCGTAAGGTCCCTGAATCGCCAAAAGCAGATTGGCAAAGACGGACCACGCCGTCATGACTGTAATCGCTACGCCGGCCCAAAAACGTTTGCGGCCACCGAGCAACGCGAAGACCAGCGCCGCCGCGATGCAAGCCGCCAAAAGAAGATAGGGCTGGAAATCGATTTCGTAGCGTTGCGACTCCAGCCCGAGCGAAGCGACGAACAACAAGCAGAGCAGCGAGCCGGCCGTCAACGCCACCGCCAGCACATAAGCAACGTTCCTGCTCACCTTCCGTGCCAGTAGAGGGAGCACGGTCGCAAACAAAACCAGCGGACAAAGGACCACAATTCCACTCGTGCCCTCGTTGAAGTATCGCGCCGGTAAATGATATCCGAGCGACTGCAAGGGCACGGTCAGCACGATCCGCAGGAATGGAAACACCGGCTCCATCGCCGGTGGGCAGAAAAGAAAGTAATACGAGCCGGGGAAAATATTCGCCAGCGCCGGCCGAATATTTTGGTATCCCGGGTTCGCCATCATATAATGAAGGCCGAATTCGAGAGGATTACCGAATCGCGCGTAATTATAACCGGCAATCGAGATGCCACAAATCGCAGCCGGCGCAATCAAGGCAGCCACCTTCCGGTTCAGCAGGGCCTTCCATGGGGGCAGATCCCGGCGTGACCAGACGACGATCACCAAGGCAGGCAGCATTGCGAGAAGGAGCTGAGGCCGGCAGCCTGCGGCCAGTCCAAAACAAAGACCACCTAGGCATAGCCATGTCATGCTTCGCCGGACGCCGCTGAGCGACTTGAATAAACAGAAAAATGCACAAGCGACAAACAGAAACCCACATGTGAGGGCAATTTCATAGAACACTGCTCTCTGGAGGAGGTAGGGAACGGATTCGCCCAATCCAAGCGTCAGGAGCAGTAGCGTGAACATCCAAAGGGGGACACGCTGGGGCAACGTTCGAAGCATGAGCAGCAGGAGTTCGCACAGGGCGATGTACCCGGCCAGGCAAAAGGCGAAGACGGCGAAACTCTCCGGCAGATCATGGCCGGTCAGCAGTCGCCAGGGCACAAAAAACAACAGGGCCGGTGCTGCCCCTTGATAAAGGTAGTAATGCCGACGGTAGAGAACCAGATCGAGGACGCGGTAGGGCTGGTTGAAGCGTGCATCGTAAGGGTCAGCGAGTGCCAGCAATTCCGGGCGGGGCTCTAGCGGAAGCTGCAAATGGCCGCCGGTAAACGCACGTCCTAACAAGTCGTAATATCCATCGAGATCACGGTCCCACTGGAACTGCGCCCATCCCGATTTCGTCAGCCACAGATACACAGATCCAACGGCCAGGACGGCAACCAACCAAGCCACTCTGTATCGAATCGGAAGACCCTTCTCGACGGCAGCGCGCTCGCGTGCGGCGGTTACTGGAGTTGGTTCATCGCTTGCGTCGGCTGGCGTCATTCGTTTTTCAGGCGCGTTCTAGGGCGCGTTCTTAAGTACGCCGGTCTCCAGGCTGACACTAACCGCAACAACGCCGAGTTCGCGCCCCTCAAGAACTCCCCTCGCAACGCGCTTATTCAGGTGAAAGTCGACGCCGGCAGGAGACTCGCTGAGCAGCCCGGCCGGGACGATGGCGGAAAAGTTCTGAGAACCGGCCGCGATATAGGTCCTGGCCCCCACTTCAGCGCCGTTCACGTAGGCGCTCAGAGTGACCGGACCGGTGCGGCGAATAATTACATCGGGGATGTTGAACGCCAACACCAGATGCGCGCCGTTTGAGGAAGCTCCGGGTGGCGTCGCCAGCACAAGCCCGAAGTCTCCCGCCGTCCATCTCCATGCGTTGTTTTCCACGGCGTAGATTCCGCCAACCAGTTGGCCTTCTCGATCCACGTCGCGCATGGCAAACGAAGCGGAGTGAACGACAGACTGGCTCTGCACCACATCGGCATCGGTAATTATTTTCGGTTGTGACTTGGCGCGCCACGCCAGATCCGCGCAGCCCGTTCCGGCGCCCACCAGGAGGCACAAACAGGAGATGAAACAGCGATGCGATCCGGCCATCCGAGCACAAGGTAACATTCGCGGAATGCTACCGGGCGAACAGGGCCGCGAAACCCGCGCTAAGACGCCGCGCGTTAAGCAAAAACGGCGCCGGCCTGTTCCTTGCAGATCTGCAAAATCTCACCCGCGAGCTTGACCCATTCGTCCACCTGCGCCGGCTTGGACCGATAGAGCCGGACGCCCAGATCGCGAACCTCCCGTTCGTCTTTGGGGCTGGCAATCGTGGTGAGAGCCACCACGTGAACGGAAGCGAGAGCTGGCTCTTGCCGGATGGTTCTCAGAACCGCCGCTCCATCGTGCTTAGGCAGGTGCAAATCCAAGACAATCACACAGGGTTCCGCGTCGGAGCCCGCCGAGCGCAGTTGCGCCACAAAGGCAATGGCTTCCTCGCCATCGCGCAGAACATCGATGGTGTAATGCTCGCCATGCTGGTCCAGCGCGTGCCGCAGAAGAAAAACGTCGGCGGCGTTATCTTCCACCATCACGATCTTGGCGGGATTGGGATATTTGGCGCTCAATTCATTCCTCCCGGAATAATTAGAAGGCCACTCTCATTCCCAGGTTAGACGCCAGTTGCGATTAACTGTTACGCCTTCTTGAATCAATCCACAAAGAAAGGCGTCTCCGACGGTCCCCGGGTAACGACATCGTACCGGTAGACGGGCGGGTGGTTGCCCCCGTTTCGTACGTCCGCGTGTTCGCGCCGTGCGAGCATCCGCGAGCGGGCAGCCGCGTCGCGAACGCAATTGAATAGCGGGTCGCGAACGGAATCCGCGGATTCGGCGAAAAAAACCGTGGTGACCAGCCGCCGTGTAAGGCCGATCGCGAGCAGCATCAGGTTCAGATGCGGACAGCGCGGCACACCGTCGCTCTCACTTGCGCCAGGAAGCACCGTGCGAAAGGAATAGCGGCCTTCTCGGTCGGTGCGCGCCCGTCCCCAGCCGAAGAATCCAGGATCGGCCTCGGCGAAGCGCGGGTCGAGCGGATGACGAAAAATCCCTTTGGCGTCCGGCTGCCAGATTTCGACGATGGCATTCAAAATGGGCCGGTCGCCCTCTTCGAAGACCCGCCCGGTCAACACGATATGTTGGCCGCGCGCGCTCTGGCCCCGGAAGCTGGTGAGGTCTTCGGCGCCGGCGCAAAATTCGCCGGGGAAGAAAGGACCGATGGTGCAATAGGGAGAGACGGGCAGACTCATGTTAATCCAGCTCTTTAATCCAATTCTGGCGTTCGCCGCTTACCCCGCAGCACGAAATCGCGGTGGAAGACCAGATAGCTGAGCGGCGCAACCACGGTGGGCGTGGGTTGGAAGATCAGACGCTCCCGCGCCTCGGGGTCTTCGACCGCGTTGAGCAGAAGATCCACTTCGTTCAACGTCTCACCTGGGAAAAATATCTGCGTGATGAACCGGTTCATCCAGCTCGGCCCGAAGATCGAGAAATGAATGTGCGGCGGACGCCACCACCAATCCGATTCGGTCACTGGATATGCACCGGGTTTTAGGGAACGAAATTGATAGCGGCCTTTAGCATCGGTGATAAAGCGACCCTGGCCGGTGAAATTCGGATCCACCGGCGCCTGATGCCGGTCCATTTCGTGGATGTATTTTCCAGCGGCGTTGGCCTGCCAGATTTCGACGACAGCGCCCGCCAACGGCGCGCCGTCCTCGTCCATCACACGGCCGCTCACTTCGATGTACTGGCCGATCGCGCGCGCTGCGCCCGGCGTCAACTGCGCAATGTCGGCGCCGCTCAAGCCCAGGCGCTGCTCGAGTCCGGTGGGTCCAGTCAGTTCCGATAAGGTCAGCGGCCGCTCGATCAGCGGCTGCGAAGGATTGCGGGTGAAGCTGCGCGGATACTGATCGATGTAGCGCTTGAGCTGCGTTTTTTCGTCGTACGGCGCGTACTCGATTTGCGAACCCGGCAGAATGGCTGGTTTTGCGGCTTCCATGCGGAACAGAGCCGATTTTATCATGCTCACCGATGGGTGCAGCTAAAGCGGCGCGGAAGGCGGGTTCCGCTTGTTGGCTTCAATTCTTTTCAGCGCGCGAAGGCAGCCTAGATGCAGTTCGCTAAGGTCCCTCATCCCCGATGGACTGCCGATCTCTTGCATTCGATACTTTTTTCTTGAGGAGCCTCGCGGCCAAAGCCCATGTCGCGTCGTGCTCAGGCGACTGAATGGGACAACTTTGCAGCGCAGGGTCCCTCAGCCGGTCAGGAACACTGTCTGACTCCGCAATGGCTATCTTCGATCGAACCAAGGTGCGCCAATGACGTGGATCCCTATATGCCCCACCAGTAACTCCCAGGCAAGCATTGAACGTAACACGCCGGGGGCGCAACATCGTTAGTGATCCAGGCTCTACTGTAGTCCGGTATCTCGGAACTTCAGAGACACAGATTTAACGCAATGACGGATCGTTCGATTACAATCGTTTCTGCCGAAATTCGGCGCGACAAGCGATGCAGCTATCGATTCGAGACGCTCACGAGCTCGCCATGCACGTCATGACCGCGATTGGGCACGATCCAGCCGATGCCCGGATCATCGCGGATCACTTGATCGATTGCGAGCTGCGCGGCGTGTCTTTCGGTGGCTTGGCTCGCGCCATCAGCATCGCCGAACGGATGGACCGCACAGGCGACCGTCGCCGGCCCCTGGCGATCCTGCATGAGACGCCGGTCTCGGCGCGCATCGACGGCGGCGATCAGATCGGGTACGTCGTCGCGCATCGCGCCACGTCGATCGCGATCGAGAAAGCCGAGGCGTCCGGCATCGCCGTGGCTGGCGCCAACAACACCTGGTACACAGGCATGCTGTCGTATTACGCCGAGATGGCCGCGAAGCGCGGCCTCGCGAGTATGATCGCCTCGAACGCCTCGCCATGGGTGGCGCCTTATGGCGCGGCCGAAGGGCGGTTGGGCACCAATCCGATCTGCTTCGGATTTCCAGGTGCTGACGAGCCAGTGATTGTGGACATCAGTACCTCGGCGATCATTCACGCCGACGTCACGCTCGCCAAGCGCCTGGGGCAAGAGCTGCCGGAAGGCGTCGCGTTTGATCGCGCGGGACGGCCGACGCGCGATCCCTCCGCCGCGCTCGCGGGCGCCTTCGCGGTTTGGGGCGGACATCGGGGATCGGGCCTGGCGATCGCGGTGCAGCTTTTGGGCATTCTGGCCGGATCGCCGGCTGTTCCGCCTGAGCTCGCGGAGTTCGGCTACTTGATCATCGCGATGCGCCCGGATCTGATGGGCCCCGCCGAAACATTTCGCGCGAACGTGGCGGCTTTCGCCGATGCGGTGAGATCAGCCAGACCGATCGATCAACGCGAGCCCGTGCGGATGCCTTTCGACCGCTCACGGCGCGAGCGCGAGCGGCGCATTGCCGAGGACGCCATCGAGATGCCCGACGCGCTCTTCAAGCAACTGCTTGCTCGATCAGAGCGCCAATCCCCGCCAGCGGCTTCATGACTTCATCGCTCAATCCAAAGCGATGCTGCAGGTACGCGGGATCGTTGTAGCTGAGATGCACCTGGCCGTTCGCATCCTGCCACGCCAGCGCCTTCAACGGCAAATCGATGGCCAGGAGCGGCGCGGCAAGCATCGCGGGCGTTCCGCCTTTCGG
>JASIGB010000019.1:0-5541 GCA_030045355.1 Bryobacteraceae bacterium | reverse complement strand
TAGGAGTAATAATCGGTGGGATCCTTGCCTACGTCGTAGGTGGCCATGTCCTGCAAGGTAAGCTGAATCTCGTTGCGCGGCACGTCGGGAACGGCGATGGCGCCCGCGGCCACCGTAACGCTGGGCCCGTCGCCGCGATCGTGATCGGTTTTCTTGCGCTCCTCCACCGGAGTGGTATCGGCGATGAAGACGTTGCGCCAGCGGTTCACCGCGCCCGGCAGCACCTCGCTGACATAGACCACGCGATTGGGGAAGTCTTCGTTGAAGACCTGTTCCTGTACTTCCGTGCTCAGCTCGGCGGCCTTGAGGGTATTGAGCACTTTTTGCGTGGTCCAGGCCGAGTAGGGCGTGAGCCAGAGCGAAGCGGTAGCGGTCACCAGCATGGCCAGCGCCGCGAACGTCAGGGTGGGCGCGATCACGCGCGTGCTGGGAACTCCGGCCGCGCGCATGGCGATGATCTCGCCGTCGCCGGACATCCGGCTGAGCGCGATCATCACGCCGGCCAGAACACCTAGCGGCAGCGTGAAAGAGAGCGTGAACGGAATCGCGAGCATGAACAGATGCGCCACCACGCTGGGCGACGCGGAGCTGCGCACCAGGATCTCGAACAGCTTGCCGATGCGCTGCAGGAATAGGACGAAAGTGAAAATGGCGGCGGCGAAGAGGGCGCTTTTGGATACTTCGCGAAAGACCGCGCGGAAAAGCAGGCCCATAAACTAGCCGCGCGCGGGCAATGCGCCTGCCGCGGCGGTGCTGGTGGCCGCGCCGCTAAGCGCCGGCGGAGGCACGATCGGCGGTTTCGGCGTCTCTTGCTTGGCGGGTTCGAGCTCGATTTCATCGAACAGAATCGCGGGCGAAATCACCGAGGAGGTGGTAGTGAACGAGCCCGCACCCACCAGCGCGAAGGGCGCGTTGGAATCGATCAGGTCAAAGACGTAGTGTTCGTCCGATGCCGCCACGATATCCTTGAGGGAGCGCACATTCACATCGTGGAAGAAAAGCCCGCGCACCAGCTCCTCGCGCCCGTCCGGATAAACTTTGTACGCCAGCAGCGGGGCCACCACCGGATGCGCGCCCCCGCTCGCCTGCTCAATTTGCCGCAGCTCTTCGATGGAGGCGTTGGAAGGAAAATCCAGCTTGCGGATCAAGATGCCATACGGCTTGTTGCCCTGGCGGACCATGTCGATCAGCTTCTTCTTCATGTCGGCCGCGGGCGTGGTTTCCGAAACGCGAATAAACAGGTTGCCATAGCCCGGCCAGCGCGTGCCGTAATCGCCGATCATGCGCGCATGTCCGTTGGAACCGGTGTAATCCTTGAACACCGGCGTGCGCGTCAATAGAAACGTTTTCAACACGCCTTTCTCCACCAATGTCAGCGGCTGCGGCGCCACGCCTTCCATATCGTAGGTGTAATGGCCGAGCAGCGTGTGACCCTCATATTGCGTTTGCGTGGGATCGTCCACCACGTCCATCCATTCCGGCAGAATGCGCGACCCGACGCGGTTCTCGAGCTCACTCGGCGAGTAATGCGACGGACGGCCGGGGTCGGTCACCGGCTTGCGCGTGAGCTTCAAATTGTCGGCCAGCAGTTGCCCGAACAACTGCGCCGCCGCGGGCGCTTCAAACAGCACCGGGCCATCGTAGGATTCGCCCACCGGCGCTTCGGTCAACGCGGTCACATGTTCGCCCACCGCCTTGATCTCGCGCGTCAGAACTTCTTCGGACGGCAATCCGCCGGAGGTGAAGGCTTGCACTACGAAATTGTCCCGGACCTGCGTTCCGTCGGCGGCCAGCCCGTGCGCCGACGCACGAACAAAAGCCACGTCCTCGGGAAGCCGCAGCTCGGCGCCTTCCGAAGTCACGATGTAGTTGGTCGATTGCGAGGCGTGCACTTCCACGCCCGAGCTCAGAATCTTGGGAAAAGCATCGAAGAGTCCCGAGAGCCGCAGCGTTTCGCTCTTCCAAGCGGCGGAGTCGAAGGGCTTGCGTTCGATGGGCAATACCAGGTGCGGGGCAGGCGCGGAGGAAAAATCCGGAAGCAGGTCCGGGTCGCTCATGTTTTTGAGCGACGAACGTTTGCGCGCGATCCCCTCCTGCGCCATCTTGTACGCCCGATCGGTGGCCAGCCAGAAAACCTGGCGGAATGCCAGGTAATTGTCGTCCAGGGGCAAATGCGTGGGATCGAATCGCGTGCCGACGAACGCCTCCGAGTAAATATGATCGGTGTTGTCGAAGGTGGGCACTCCCACGCGCATTTGCACGGAAGGAATGCGATAGCGGGAATCGCCGTCTTCGATGAGCGCGCCGAGCGAAGCGGCGATCGAATGGCTCGCCGTGTCCTCGACGCGATACTCGGTGTAGTAAGGCGGATCCAGCCCCAGCCGCGTGAACCCGCTGACGCGCTTCATCTCGTCCTGCATGGCGCGCAAGAGCGTGTCATCCGGCTGGCTGGCGGGCTGACTCGCCGGCTGCTGACCTTGAGCGAGCCCGGCGACGGCCAAGAGCCAAGGGCCAACGGCTGAAAGCACCTTCATTTGGTGGCTCCAGCGTCAATCGGACGGCCGAGGAACGGCAGGCGATCTTGCGAGTGCTGTTTCTTCTGAATTTCGATCTCGGAAACCAGAATCGCGGGTGAGCTGGCCGAAACCGGCACCTGTCCCGACTCGGCGCCGCAGTAGCCGTTGAAGATATCCACTTTGTTGGAAGTGGCCAGAATCTTGGCGAAGCTCGCGAGCGGCGTTCCCACGATGTCCACGCCGCGCACCAGCTCGTCGGGGCGGCCGTCGGGAAACACGCGATACACCATCAACGGAATCACCGTGAAGGCCTGCAAACCGCGGCGCTGCGTGGTCGTGTAGCCGCCGGTGATTTCATCGAAGTAAAAACCATAAGGCTTGTTCTGACGCTTGATCTCGGCGATCAGCATCTGGCGCAGCTCCTGATCGCTCAACTGCTTGGTCGACTCCACGATCAGATTCGATTGCCGGGAGACGATCTCCAATCCGGGCTGCCGGCGTCCATGCCCGTTGGAATGCTCCACGCCGTCGATCGGCGAGCGCGACATCAGAAACGTTTTCAGGATCCCGTTGTCCACCACCGTTACGGGCCGCGCTTTCACGCCTTCGTCGTCGTAGCTGTAGGAGCCGTTGAGATCGATGCCGTTCAGCGTCTTGCGCGTGGGATCGAATACCACCGAAAGAAAACTAGGCAGCACCGGCTTTCCCACGGACTTGGTGAAGGTCTGGCCTTCGGCTTCATCTTTTTGCCGGTGGCCCTCGATGCGGTGCCCGAAAATCTCGTGGAAAAATACCGCGGCGGCACGTCCGGAAAGAATCGCCGGCCCCACGAATGGTTCCACCGCCGGCGCCTGCGCCAGATCCGCCAGATTCTGGCCGACTTTCTTGGCCACGGCATCGATCTCGGCGGGCGACGGCAAGTGCGCCAGATCAGCGGCCTGGAAATCCTCCATCGCCAGCAGATCCATGCCGTCGGTCGCTTTGCCGCGCGCCACAATCGACAGGCCCACGAAGTTGCGGCCATGGACCAGACGCGTACCCTCCGTGCTCACCATGGACTTCGACAGGCGCTCGGTGGACAGTTCCACGTTCGAATACAGCACGTCGGGAAAATCGGCCACTTCCGCCGACCATTTCCGCGCCCGCTCCACCCACTGCTGGTCGATGCCGGAGATGGGCGGCGGTGGTTCCTGGTACACGGCCGGCGGCTCGCTCGAAAAATCCGCCGATCCGTCGGCGTCCTTCACCTTCACTTCCTGGTTGGACTTGATCTCGATCAGCCGGCGCGCCGCCAGCTTATACGTCCGGTCGGTGTCCAGCCACACTTTGCGCCGGATGGCGTCCGGCACGTTATCCAAAGGAATGATGTCGCCGGGCGTGAACCTTCCGCGCTGCCCGTTGATCAGGTGGTAGTTATCCAGTTGCGGAGTGCCGACGCGCACGGTCACATCCAGGTAGCGCAAGTGCTGGCTGTTGTGCGATTCGATGGTGCCGAGCGTCGCCGACAACGATTGAGTCTCGTCGTCGGTGACGGTGTAGTCCATGTAGTAAGGAGGCGGGTCGGCCTTGTCCTTCAAAGTCGTGAAATTGCGCTCCAGCTCCGCGCTTAGAATATCGAGCAGTGAAGGAGCGGTAGCAGCGGCGAGAGGCAGAGCGAGCGAGCCGGCAAAGGCGAGGGTAGCGAGCGTCCGAACCACGAACTATCAGCATAGCAAGGCACGATGCCTCAGGTGCGGTAGAATCTTTCTTCCCCCCATGCCTCTCGTTTCCGGCGCCCAGCTTGGACCGTATGGGATCGTTTCGCCGCTGGGCTCCGGCGGGATGGGTGAAGTTTACCGCGGACGCGACAGCAGATTGGACCGCGACGTCGCGATCAAGATTTTGCCGGAGGGCCTGGCGCGCGATCCGGAGCGGCTGGCCCGCTTTGAGCGCGAAGCCAAAGTGCTGGCGTCGCTGAACCACCCCAACATCGCGCACATCTACGGCATCGAGGAATCGAGCGGCATTCGCGCGCTGGTCATGGAACTGGTGCCCGGCCAGACGCTAGCCGGCGCCCTGAAATCGCCCCTACCGCTCGCCACCGCTCTCGATTACGCACGCCAGATCGCCGAAGCGCTGGAGACCGCGCATGAAAAAGGCGTGGTCCATCGCGACCTGAAACCGGCCAACGTGATGATCACGCCGGAGGGCGTGGTCAAGGTGCTCGATTTCGGGCTGGCCGCAATCCCCAGCCGTGACGGCGCGAGCGGAAGCGATCCGCACAATTCTCCGACCTTCACCATGGCCGCGACCCAGGCCGGGTTCATTTTGGGGACTGCCGGGTATATGGCGCCCGAACAGGCCGCGGGCAAGCCGGTGGATAAGCGCGCCGACATCTGGGCCTTCGGCGTGGTGATGTACGAAATGCTTACCGGAGCGCGGCTCTTCGACGGCGAAACGGTTTCGCACACCCTGGCCGACGTTTTGCGAGCGCCCATCGATTTAAGCAAGTTGCCCAAAGACACGCCGCCCGGGATCCGCAACCTGGTGGAGCGCTGTCTCGATCGCAACGTGAAGACCCGGCTACGCGATATCGGCGAAGCGCGGGTAGCCATCGAGCGCGCGGGGAAAGAACCGGCAGCCGCCACGCCGATTCCTCGCGCACCGGCGGGAGCCGGAAGCAGGCTCCCGTGGGCCGTAGCAGGCACTTTCGCTCTGGCCGCCATTGCCCTGGCAGTCATCCATTTTCGGGAAACGGCCCCAGCGCCGCGCGTGATGCGTTTTCAAATCTCCCTCCCGGAAAAAGCCTCCCAAACGTTCTCCCAATCGTTATTCGAACTCTCGCCTGATGGCCGCACCCTGGCATTTAGCGCAAGTCTAGCTGGGCAGCGCCAAATCTGGCTGCGATCGATGGACGCGAACGCCGCCCGTCCGGTGCCCGAGACGGACGGCACGGAGTATATTTTCTGGTCACCCGACAGCGCCTACCTCGGATTCTTCGTGAAGGGCAAGCTCAAGAAGATCGCCGTCAGCGGCGGACTTCCAC
>JASIGB010000216.1:0-2729 GCA_030045355.1 Bryobacteraceae bacterium | reverse complement strand
CATCCCCGCCGACGGCTACAAGATCGTCACCACGGCCCGCAAGCCTTCCGATAACTCACGGCTGCTGGCGCTGACCAAATCGCATCCTCGCACGCCGCTGATCGTGCTCGCGATGGGCGAGACCGGTTTTCCGACGCGCGTTCTGGCCACCGCCTGGGGTGGGATGTTCACCTACGCCGCGCCCAATGCCGCTGAAGGCACCGCGTCGGGACAGGTGAGCGCTCGCGTGCTGCGGCACCTCTACCGCGCCGAAAAATTTTCGCGCGCGGCCAAGATCTATGGGGTGGTGGCCGATCCGGTGCGCCACTCCATCTCGCCGGCGGTACACAATCGCGCTTTCCAAGCCCACCGGCTGGACGCGGTTTATCTTCCGTTTCTCGTTCAGCCCGCCCAATTGAAGGATTTCTTCCTACTGGCTGAATCACTGCCCGTGGCCGGCTTCAGCGTCACCATCCCACACAAGCAAAAAATCATCCGGTATCTCGACGCCGTCGATCCTCTGGCGCGCCGCATCGGCGCCGTCAACACGGTTTGGAGAAAAGCCGGCAAGTGGCGGGGCGCCAATACCGATGCCGATGCGGTCACCGTTCCGCTCGCCCGCAAGCTGCGTTTGTCGAAGTCTTCCGTGCTGGTGGTGGGGAACGGCGGGGCAGCGCGCAGTGCGGCGTACGCGCTGGTGGCGAGCGGCGCCAAAGTGGCCATTGTGGGACGCAATCCGGACCGCGTCCGGTCGCTTGCGCGCGCTTGTGGCGCCGAGTCCCTGTTGCGCGATCAGCTCAACGGTTGCAAATTCGACGCGCTGGTGCACGCTACGCCGCTCGGCATGTTTCCTCATCCGGAGGCCTGCTTCTTCCCGGACGCCATTCCCGCGGAATTGGTATTCGACATGGTCTACAATCCGCTCGAAACGACGCTGCTGCGCCACGCCGCCGCCCAAGGGTGCGCCGTGATTTCGGGCCTGCAGATGTTTCTTGAGCAGGCCAGCCGCCAATTCGAGATCTGGACCGGCGCGTCCGCTCCCCGCTCCATCATGGAGAAGGCCGCGCTCGAGGCCCTCGCCCCCGCCTGTTCGTCCTGAACTAAACTGGGTCTTATGGGCAAGCTCACGCGGCGCGAACTCGCGACCGCACTTTCCACATCGGCAGTCTTGTTGGCCCAAGCTCCTCCGTCAACCAGCGGCGAACTGAATGCGTCCGTCGCACAGAACCGCGACTTGGCCGGTGAGCTCGACATGTTCCCATTACCGATGACGGCCGAACCCGCCGCCATTTTCAAACCGTAGCCGTTATGAGCTCGATCTCCGACGACATCTTCTTCGCCGGCATTACCGAGCTCAATCAGAAGCTGGTGAAGAAGGAAGTCTCGGCGAGAGAGCTGGCGCGCGCTTTCTCCGAGCGCCTGGACACCATCGGCCCGCGCTATAACGCGCTGGCGCTCTCGCTACGCAAGGACGCCCTCCGCGCGGCCAAGGACGTGGACGGCGACATCAAGCGCGAACGCCTGCGTGGCCCGCTGCAAGGCATGCCGTTTGGCGCCAAGGATCTGCTCGCGTACGCCAAGCATCCTACCACGTGGGGCGCGAAGCCCTACGCCGATCAGGTTTTCGACTACACTGCTTCCGCGCTCAGGCGCATCGATAAGCACGGCGGGCTGCTGATCGGAAAGTTGGCGATGGTGGAGCTGGCCGGCGGGCCCGGTTATCGCTACGCCAGCGCGTCTCTCACCGGTCCGGGTTTGAACCCTTGGGATCCTTCGCGCTGGTCCGGCGGATCGTCGAGCGGTTCGGCCATCGCGGTGGCGGCCGGCTTGGTGACGTACGCGTTGGGGTCTGAAACCTCCGGTTCCATTCTTACCCCGAGCGCGTTCTGCGGCGTTACGGGATTGCGGCCCACTTACGGCCTGG
The DNA here is from genome assembly GCA_030045355.1 of Bryobacteraceae bacterium. GTDB lineage: Bacteria > Acidobacteriota > Terriglobia > Bryobacterales > Bryobacteraceae > Palsa-89. The sequence goes on along the minus strand of JASIGB010000216.1, from coordinate 826 downwards.
TTTCACGGCATGGCGCGATGCCGCTGGCTTGGACGCTCGATAAAATCGGCCCTATTTGCCGTTCGGCCGAAGACTGTGGATTGGTGCTGGAAGCGATCGCCGGCGGCGATGCCGACGATCCGTCTTCGGCGCACAAGAGCTTTTACTATACGCCGCAGTACGCACGCGATCTCAAGGACGTTAGCGTGGGCTATGCACCGGTGGATTTCGAGGAAGGCGTGGATACGGCCGCGCGCGCTGACTACGCCAAAGCGCTCGACACCATTCGCTCGCTCGGCGTGCAACTGAGCGAGGCGAAGTTGCCCGATTTTCCCTACGGCCCCATGATCAACACCATCATCTCGGCGGAGGGTTCCGCTGTTTTCGAGCCACTGATCAAAAGCGGGAAAGTGGATCAGCTCGCCGACCAGCACCAGATCGCAAATCTCAAGGCGGGCCTCCAGATTCCAGCGAATGAATATCTGAAAGCCATGCGCATCCGCGCGCTGATGCAGGAGGCATTTCGCGATCTGCTCTCGATCACCGACGTGCTGATCGCTCCCACACGCTTCGATCCCGCTCCAAAAATCACACAGCCGCTAGACGCGTCCGCGTCCGATCGACCTGTTCCGGCCGCGCCCGGCCTTAGAGCCTTGATCCCGGCGGGCAATCTCGCAGGCTTGCCTGCACTATCAATTCCTTGCGGGTTTGCGAACGGCATGCCGATGGGACTGCAATTGGTGGGCTCGCCTTTTTCGGAAAATTTGTTGCTGGCCATTGGAAGATCGTTTCAGGAGCGTACGGATTGGCACAAACGAAGGCCGCCGGTGGCGGCGTCATGAGGTTT